>NZ_CP065592.1:0-229024 GCF_016025255.1 Sphingosinicella flava | reverse complement strand
CCCGCCTGGGTCAAGGCTGTATCGGCCCGGCCCAAAGCCGTGTCAGCCGTGCCCTGCGCCGCCGTGGCCGCTGTTTGAGCCGCCGTCGCTGTTGTCTGCGCCGTGCTGGCCGCGGTCTGTGCGGCGGCAGCCGTCGACTGCGCGGTATTCGCGGTGCTTTGAGCGGCAGCGGCAGCGCTTTGGGCGGCATTAGCCGTGTTTTGCGCCCCTGTAACAGCATTCTGAGTATTCGTAATGCTGCTCTCGATTGCACCGATCCGGGTCACCGCAGCAGCAAGATTACCTTGAGTTGTCGTGAGGTTCGTCTCCACCGTGCCGATCCGAGTCTCAGCGGCTGCAAGGCTAACTTGTGTGGCGGCAAGATTAGCCTGCGCCGTGGCGAGACCGCTCTCAACCCCGCCAATCCGCGTCACGGCCCCGCTAAGGCCAGTCTCCACCGTGCCAATCCGCGTTCCCATGATGGTGACATTCTGATTGGTCGTTGACAGGCCGGTTTCAACATTCCCAACCCTTGTTCCAATGGTGGTGACATTCTGGTTGGTTGTCGCCAGACCGCTCTCAACCCCCCCAATGCGCGTCACCGCGCCGCTAAGGTCGGTTTCCACCGTCCCAACCCGTGTCCCGAGGCTGCTGACATTGCCGTTGGTCGTCGCCAGACCGCTTTCAACCCCGCCAATTCGCGTCACGGCCCCGCTAAGGCCAGTCTCCACCGTGCCAATTCGCGTTCCCATGGCGGTGACATTCTGGTTGGTCGTTGACAGGCCGGTTTCAACATTCCCAACCCTTGTTCCAATGGTGGAAACGTTCTGGTTGGTTGTCGCCAGACCGCTCTCAACCCCCCCAATGCGCGTCACCGCGCCGCTAAGGTCGGTTTCCACCGTCCCAACCCGTGTCCCGAGGCTGCTGACATTGCCGTTGGTCGTCGCCAAACCGCTTGTTAGCGCATTGACGCGCAACCTCTCGGTGTCGAGATTTCCATTGGTTGTAGAAAGGCCGCTTTCCACTGCACCTATCCGCGTCACGGCAGTGGCGACATTCTGATTGGTGGTGTAAAGTTGGCTTCCGTTCACGGCATCGGTGCTGCTTGCACCCACGGTGCCGGCGGCGACGTTCACAATCTGGCGCTCACCGCCGCTGCGGCCGACAGAAACGGTATTGGCCTGGCTTGCGACCGATCCGCTGCCAATGGCTACGCTGCCCGCCGCGCTGGCACTGGCGCCTGTGCCCAAGGCCATGGCATTGGCGCCGCTGACCGACGTATATTCACCCGCGTCTCTTTGACCATTATTGTTGGCATCGATCCAGGATCCGATTGCGATCGCACCGGTATCGGCCGACGTCATTGCCGCATAGGATCCGATCGAAATGCCGGATGCGGCGGCGGCGGCGGCATTTCGCCCAAGCGCGACACTGTTCGCCCCCGACGATTGCGCATTCGATCCGACCGCAATGGAATTGACCCCATCGGCAGAGGCGATATTGCCCAGGGCGAGACTTTGAGCGCCTGTGGCGGTGCTATCCGCCCCAAAAGTTCCACTTCTTATGCCGCTAGCAATGCTGTTGTTCCCGACAGAGGTACTCCGGTCCCCGCTTGCAGTCACAGTCGCGCCCACCGCTGTCGCGCGAAACTGATTTCCTACGGCATTCACGCCCAAGCCGACACTATCCACCGCTGTTGCTTGGGCAGCACGACCCACGGCAACGGAACTTGAGCTGGCTACCGTATTGCTACCCAACGATACAGAAGCTGCGCCCGTCGCATTGGCACCAACGCCAAACGCTATCGATCCACCGCCTGAAGCGTTTGTAAGGGAGCCGACGGACACCGCGCCAGCACCTTCGGATTTCGTCAGATAACCGACCGCGAGGCTGCTGGTACCGGTCGCCTGCGCACTCGCACCAAAAGCGATGGAGCTGCCCGTGCCACTTATGGAATTTTGACCTATGGCGATACTGGCCACACCGCCCGAGGTCGCGCCGTCCCCCACCGCGATACCCCGCTCGAACGCCGCGCTGCTGCCCCTGCCGATTACGATCGCGTTTAGGCCGCTCGCATTCGTATTCGTTCCTAATGCCACGCTATTCGTACCCGACGCCACGGCGCCTTGGCCAATCGCCGTGGACGTGGCGCCGCTTGCCTGGGCATCATTGCCGACCGCCAGCGCGCCTGTATTGATGGCTCTTGCCCGATATCCTAAAGCATGGCTTTGGTCGCCCGTGGCGGTTGCTTCCTGCCCGGTTGCCGATGCGTGCAAGCCCGATGCGGTAGCGCTGCGCCCAAGGGCGACGGCTCCAAGTGCCGAGGCTGTGGAACTATCTCCCATGGACAAAGCGTAATTGGCGGAGGCACTCGCATTCGCGCCGACGGCGACGGCGCCAAGATTCAATGCCTTTGCAACCGAACCGATCGCGATGCCGGTGTTGGAGCTATCGGCGTCTTCGCCAATGGCTACGGCCGGCCCATCAATAGCGCTTGATTGACTGCCGATCGAGACGCTGCCCGAACCTGTCGCGAGCGCGTTTTGGCCGCATGCCGTTGCCGTGGACGAGGTCGCGGTTCCCGCGCTGCACGTCACACCTTGCGCTGATACCGGATCGGGCGCCAGCATCAATGCTGTCGCAGCAACAGACGCGCATAAAAACGCGCGCCCGGAAATAGGCTTGGTCATGAAACGCCCCCCAAAAACTCTCCCCCGAGAGTTGGGCGGCGACTATCATTATGAAAATATTAACTCAAGTTCGTCACTAGGCCTCAACCATATTTCGCCTCATATTGAGACAAGTTCGGCCAGTATTCCATCAAGGAGTATAGGTTTTTTGACTTTCAAGCGGGATTGGGAAGCCACCAACCCCTGTTGCTCCAACCGCTCGACAGCATTGATGCTGACAAACTCGCTTATTTCCAGCGCAGTCATTTTCGAGATGCGCGCCAGGTCTACGCCTTCGCGCAGACGCAATCCCATCAGCATGGCCTCCATCGCGCGATCGGCGGGCGTTAAGGCCATTTCCTCTTGGATGCCATGACCGTTTCGCCCGATCGCCGCCAGCCAGTTTTCGGGCTTCCTGTGCCGCTGCGTCGCCAGGCCGCCCCTTCGCCCGTGCGCGCCCGGGCCGATCCCTGCATAGGTGCCGTAGCGCCAATAGGTCAGGTTGTGGCGGCTCTCCTCGCCCGGCCGGGCATGGTTGGAGATTTCATAGGCCGGGAGCCCCGCCGCCGCCGTCATGTCCTGAGTCAATTCGTAAAATCCAGCCGCCTCGTCGGCATCCTTGGGCGTGAGGTCGCCCTTGGCGGCGAGCGTGGCGAAGCGCGTGCCCGGTTCGATGGTGAGCTGATAGAGCGAGAGATGCCCGGTGCCGAACGACAGTGCGCGGGCCAGCTCCGCTTCCCATGCCCCCTCGCTCTGCCCCGGCAAAGCGTAGATAAGGTCGAAGCTCACCCGCCCGAAATGCCGCCCTGCGGTCTCCAGTGCGCCCAGCCCTTCGGCAACGTCGTGAGCGCGGCCGAGGAAGCGCAGGGCCTTGTCGTCCAGGGACTGAAGGCCAAGGGAAACGCGATTCACCCCCGCAGCCGCAAGATCCGCGAACCGCGCCGCTTCGACCGAGGAAGGATTGGCCTCCAGCGTGATCTCGATGCCGGGCGCGAAACCCCAATGCCGCTCCGCCGCCCCCAGGATCGCCGCCACCGTTTCCGGCGGCATCAGCGAGGGCGTCCCGCCCCCGAAGAAGATGGAGGTCAACGTCCGCCCGGGAAGCTGTGCGGCCTCATAAGCGAGATCGGCGAGCAAAGCGTCCCGCCACAACGCCTGGTCCACTCCATCGCGGACATGGGAGTTGAAATCGCAATAAGGGCATTTCGAAACGCAGAACGGCCAATGGACGTAGAGGGCCAAGCTCGCTTTGTCCTCTAACGCCGTCATTCCAGCGAAAGCTGGAATGACGTGCTCGGGAACCATGTTCATCCGATCAGCGCTTCCACCAGCTTCCGAAAAGCATCCGCGCGATGGCTCATTCCATGCTTTTCACCGGGGTCCATTTCCCCGAACGTCTCTTTGCGGCCAATGGGCTGGAACATCGGGTCGTAACCAAAACCCCTGTCCCCGCGCGGCGGCCAGACCAGGGTGCCGTCCACGCGCCCCTCGAAGCTCTCGATATGCCCGTCCGGCCAGCAGACCGACAAGGCGCAGACGAAATGGGCGTCGCGTCCCGCCTCCGGCCCCTTGGCGAGCAGTTCATCGTGCACGCGTTGCATGGCGTAAGAGAAATCGCGCTCGACCTTCACTTCGCCCGCGTCCGCCGCCGGATCGACGGCGCGTTCCGACCAGGGAAGCTCCGCCCAGCGCGCCGAATAGATGCCGGGCTGGCCGTCCAGCGCGTCGACGCATAGGCCGCTATCGTCGGCAAGCGCGGGAAGGCCGGAGAGGTCCGCCGACGCCCGCGCCTTGAGCTCAGCATTGTCGATGAACGTATTGCCCGTCTCCTCCGGCTCGGGCAGGTCGAGCTCCGCCGCTGACACCGGCTCGATCCCATAAGGGCCGAGCAATGCGGCAATCTCTCGAATCTTGCCCTGATTGTGGCTGGCGATGATCAGCCGGCCAGGTTCTAATTTTCTCATTTGCGCGGTCTTCTTCTCAATGGTTTTGGCAATCCTGAGTGGACAAGATGACCCTTGATCGCGTGGATCGTTTGATCGCTTATTGATGCTTTCACAATGGGGATGAAAATAGCCCGATTCGCATAAAGGACGATCAGACGAGGCGTTTCATCCCACATGATGAAGTCCTTCCACGAAGAGCGATAGGAACCCGATTGTTGAACCAGCTCGATGCCATCGCGCGTGACCGTCATCACACGCTCTTCCCGCATTGAGCGCTGCTCACGATAGATGCTTCGCGCAGAATGAGGGATAACAAGGAAGAATATCGTCGCGGCAAGCAACAGTCCGGCACCCAAACCGCAAAGCCCTGAAAAAAGACCGCCCTGTCCGCCCAAGAGCGAAAAGACCGCCGCAATCACAACAGCAAAGATAAGGCCGATGAGGAGGCCACGCACACAACGGCGTTGATTATACGCGACATAGTCTTCGATTGAGAGCGCGTATTTTTCCTGATCCACCTTTAGCGTCCGGTCGCCCTATCCTGAGCCGCGAAGATGTCCGTGCAGCCGATGCGCGCGAGACGGAGCAGCCGCAGCAGCCCCTCCTCGTCATAACATTCGCCTTCGGCCGTCACCTGAGCCTCGATAATGTTGTTATCGTCGGTCAGCACGAAATTGCCGTCCGCGCCGGCCGTTGAATCCTCATCATAATCGAGGTCGAGGACGGCGGTTCCGTCGTGGATGCCGCAGGAAACCGCCGCGACCTTCCGCGTGATCGGATCGTTCGCGATCAGCCCCTGCGCCATCAGCTTGTCGACCGCGATGCGCAATGCCACCCAGGCCCCGGAAATGGACGCGGTGCGTGTGCCGCCATCGGCCTGGATGACGTCGCAATCCAAAGTGATCTGCCGCTCACCGAGCTTCTGAAGGTCCACCGCCGCGCGGAGCGACCGGCCGATCAGCCGCTGGATCTCCTGCGTCCGGCCCGATTGCTTGCCCTTGGCCGCCTCCCGGCTCCCGCGCGTATGGGTCGCCCGCGGCAGCATGCCATATTCCGCCGTGACCCAGCCCTGGCCCTTGCCGCGCAGGAAGGGCGGCACCTTCTCCTCGACCGACGCGGTGCACAGCACCTTGGTGTCGCCAAAGCTCACCAGCACGCTGCCCTCGGCATGGCGGGTGAAATTGGGTTCGATGGAGATGGCCCGCATCTGATCGGGCGCGCGTCCTGAAGGGCGCATTGGGTTCCTTTCGTTTGTGTGGGAGCGCCTTAACCCAACCCCTCTCCGTCATTCCAGCGAAAGTTCCTGGGCCTGGCCAGCTTCCTCCCCTCTGCGGTCCGGTTCCATAAGATTGCAGATCCCGCCCCCATAAGATTGCCCTCTCCAATCCTCCTCATTCCGGGGCAAGGATCGCCTTATAAGAGCTCCTAATAAGGAACCCTTATAAGGTGAGATCGCGTTCGCTTTGCCTGGCAGCCCTCATCCTCGAGGGGCTCAGAGGTTAGGTCAGGATGATTGGGTTGCCCCCGGTTCCTGTCCCCGCCTGCTGCTTGCACGCCTAGGTGCATCAACTAAATAACCCCCATGACCACACCGCCCGTCTCCGAACTCACCGCGCGCGCGCGCGACGTGTTCCGGCTGGTGGTTGAGGGCTATCTTGATTCCGGCCAGCCTGTGGGATCGCGGACCATTTCGCGTATTTCCGCGCTCAACCTGTCCCCCGCCTCGATCCGCAACGTCATGCAAGATCTGGAGGAAGCGGGCCTCCTCGCCGCGCCCCATACTTCGGCGGGGCGGGTTCCGACCGAAACGGGGCTGCGCCTCTTCGTCGACGGCATGATGCAGGCCGCCCAGCCGAGCGCCGAGGAGCAGGCGCAGATCGAAGCGCGTCTCACCCACGGGCGTGGTCCGATCGAGGACGCGCTCGCTGCCGCCACCGCTGCCCTTTCCGGCCTGTCCGCCTGTGCCGGCATCGTGCTGGTGCCCAAACGCGAGCCGGTGCTGCGGCAGCTTGGCTTCGTCCAGCTTTCCGCGACCCAGGCGCTCGCGGTCATGGTCGGCAATGATGGCTCGGTCGAGAATAGGGTGATCGATCTGCCCTCCGGCGTCACCGCTTCGCAGCTGGGTGAAGTCGGCAATTATGTCAGCGCCCGCCTCGCCGGTCTTACCCTGGCGCAGGCCCAAACCCGTCTCGCCGAGGAAATTCGCGCGGGGCAGGCCGCCCTCGACGACGCCGCGCAGGAACTGATCCAGCGCGGTCTCGCCCTCTGGTCGGAAGACGGCGCCCACCGCCCGGTCCTCATCGTGCGCGGCCAGGCCAACCTCATCGACCAGGCCGCCGCCGCCGATCTGGAACGCGTCCGTCAGCTTCTGGACGAGCTGGAAGGCAAGGAGGAAATCGCCCGCCTCCTCGACAGCGCACGCGCCGGACAAGGCATGAAAATTTTCATTGGGTCCGAAAACAAGCTCTTCGCGTTATCGGGCTCGTCGGTTATCGCCGCGCCTTACCGGAGCGGCGACGGCCGGGTGGTCGGCGTGGTGGGCGTGATCGGCCCCACCCGCTTGAACTATGCGCGCGTCGTCCCAATGGTAGATTTCACTGCACAGGCACTTTCGAGATTGATGGCATGACGAACGAACAGAATCTGCACGACGAAGCCGAAGAGATCCGCGCGGACACTGCGGCGGAAGCCCCCGAGCTTCAGGAGCATGACGCGATCGCACGGCTTCAGGATGAGCTTGCCGAAGCCCGGCAGCAGACCCTCTACGCCCAGGCCGAGACCCAGAATGTCCGCCGCCGCCTGGAAAAGGACGCAGCCGACGCCCGCGCTTATGCCGCCACCGCCTTCGCCCGCGATATCTTGTCGGTGAAGGACAATCTCGACCGCGCCCTCGCCGCCATTCCCGCCGAGCTGCGCGAGGACGAAAAAATGAAGGGCCTCGTCACCGGCCTCGAAGCCACGGGCCGCGAACTCGACACCGTGTTCCAGCGCAACGGCATTACCCGCGTCGAAGCGATGGGCCAGCCGCTCGATCCCAACAAACACCAAGCGATGATCGAGATTGAGAGCCAGGACGTGGAGCCCGGCACCATCGTCCAGGAAATGCAAGCGGGCTACATGATCAAGGACCGCTTGCTGCGCCCAGCCCTGGTCGGGGTCGCGAAAAAGGGCTGATCCGAAGCTGCAAAAGGCTTCGACAAATCTGAACGGCGATTAAACCCGCCGTTCAGCTTATCGTCATTGCCGCTCGTCTTAGTCTCACTCCCAGACAAAGAATGGGGGACAAGGATGAAGCGGGCTTTCACCGTTATGACATGCGCGGCGGCGTTGGCCGCGTGCAGCGCCGATATTTCCGAAAAGTCCCGGATGCGGCTGCCGAAGACGCCGGAAGCCGAGATGGAGCAGCTGGACATTACCGGCATCGGCTTCGGCCAGCGCGGCTCGTTCCGTATCTTTAACCCAGCAACCGGCAGCGATGAGGCTGGCGGCAATTACGTGCGCAGCGCGGGCCGCGCCGAATTGTTCGACTTCGGCGGCAATGTCGGACGGGTCGAATTCACCCTGAACGGCGACCGGATCGATGGCAGGCTCGCCGCTTTCTGCGAATATGACGAGGCCGACACCGCTTTGTCCGAAGCCATCGAGATGACGATCAAGCCCTTTTCCTACCGCTGCAAGATGGAGCGCGACGGCTTTCCCATCGACGCCGGCCTGGAAATCCACGCGCGCGGCATCGGCGGCAACGAGCGGCGCGGCGAGATCGTGTTCGAAGGCGAGCGGCTGGAGCTGCGTTCGGTTCATAAGATGAAGGGCGGCGGCCTCCCGAGCGGAACGCCGGTCGGCTACGTCTTCATGAAGGACGGCCGCGAGATTGGCGGCGTCGACACGAACGGCATCCGGACCAACCGCATCTACTTGCCACGCGATCCCGGCCTGCAGGAAGCCGCGATGATGGCGAGCCTTGCCCTCGCCATCGTCTGGGATCCGCAGGACACGCTCGAAGATTGAGGGGGGAAATAACTGTGGGCGATGCGAGTCAGAGCGTACAATGTTCAGCCATCAAACCGAAGTCCGACCATCTGCATCAGAAGCAACCATCCGTCGCTCAAAACTGCCGCATCTTATAAGGAAGGTGGAATCGCCTTTTTGGACTATCCAGGTTCCAGGTAAGTGGTTTCCCCAATTGCTCTAAAGCAAGATCAGCCGATCCTCTGACCCGTCTTTTCCCAATCCGCGAGGAAGGCCTTGAGGCCGTTCTCGGTGAGCGGGTGCTTGAAGAGCTGGTGGATGACGGCGGGCGGTGCGGTCATCACGTCGGCGCCGAGCTTGGCCGCGTCGTGGATGTGGATAGGGTTGCGCACGCTCGCGACCAGGATCTGGGTCGCGAAATCGTAATTGTCGTAAATCTCGCGGATGTCGGCGATCAATTCCATGCCGGGATAGCCGACATCGTCATGCCGCCCGACGAAGGGCGAGATGTAGGTCGCGCCCGCCTTCGCCGCGAGCAGGGCCTGGTTGGCGGAGAAGCAGAGGGTGACGTTCACCGCCGTCCCCTCGCCGGTCAACGCCTTGCAGGTCTTGAGGCCGTCGACGGTAAGGGGCACCTTCACCGCGATATTGTCGGCGATCTTGCGGAGGATTTCGGCCTCCCGCATCATTTCCTGATGATCGAGGGCGACGACTTCCGCCGACACGGGGCCGTCGACGATCCCGGCAATCTCCTTCACCACGTCCAGGAAATCGCGGCCCGATTTGTGGATCAGCGAGGGGTTGGTCGTGACGCCGTCCAGCAGGCCGGTTTCGGCCAGCTCGCGAATGTCGTTAATGTCTGCGGTATCGACGAAGAATTTCATGTGCGCGGCCCCGAATCGTGAAGATGAGTCGCGGGCCGCTATAGCGTCATTATCGCAGCACGCCGAACACTCCGGACAGCAAGGGATCGTTGGCCGACGCCGGATTGGCGCGGATCGCCGCTTCTTCCCGCCCGATGGCGCGATAGATGCCCGTGGCCGCCTTCGCCGCGACATCCCTTTGCAAATTAGAGAGATCGAAACCCGTCGCCGCCTACAATGCCTGCCCCAGGATCGGGCTGTTCGCCACGCGCAGGGCATTGCCGACGCCGGGGAAAAGCGCGTTGAAGAGCGCGTCGCCCATCCGCCCCTGCAGATAGTCGGCCGCCGCCGTCGGCCCGCCGCGCACGATGGAGAGCGCGTCCAGGATGCTCATCGTGCGGATACTGTCATAGACGATCGGCGCGGCGGCGTCGGCCGCCTCCTCCGCCGCATCGTTGACTAGGCGCAGCAGCTGGTTCTGCACAGTGGACGTGCGCAGCAGCGCCGAAAGGATCGAGGTGGCACCGGGGCCGCCAAGCTGCGGTGGCACGGTGATCCGCGCGACATCGTCGCTGAAAAAACCATTGTCCTGAAGCAGGGTCGTGAACGCCCGCTGCGAGGAGATGGTGAGCAATCGCCGGATCGCCTCTTCGAAGCTGAAGCCGCCAAGGCCGGTGGCGCAGCCCGGCAGCGCGGCGAACGGGAGGAGGAAGCCGGCGCCGATCAGGGAGCGGCGGGACAAGAGACTGGACATGGAACACCTCGTTTCGCGACAGGATCGGGCCATGAACGCGACGACGGGCATCGGTTTCCCGATATGGCCATAAGCGCGGGTTTCACAGGCCTCCCACTTGCGATAGAGGGAGGCCGGGAAAGGGGCATCGAATGACATCCTTTATTGGCGGCCGCCCGTCCATCGTCGGCGATCGCGCGCCGATTTTCTGGACCGGCTGCCTCGCTATCGCGGTGGGAGTCGCGCTGCATCTGCCGATGTTCGCCGACAGCATCGCCATGGGCGGCCACATGTCCCACATGCCGATGGATCCGTGGATGGTCGTCGGCATGGCGCTGATCGGCATCGGCGCCCCGCTCGCCTGCTACGGCGCCTTGCCAAAGCACCGGAGCCGCCATTCCGCGACCGCCGGCACGCTGTACGAAGCGCCCGACAGCACGCCCTTCACCCGCAGCCATGCGGCCGTCCTGCTCGTCCTCTTCTTCGGCCTCGTCATCGACACGATGAAGCCCGCGACATTGGGCTTCGTCCTGCCCGGCATGGCGCGCGAATATGGCATCCCCCGCGCGACGGCCGCCTATCTGCCCTTCGTCGCGTTGATCGGCACTACGGTCGGCTCCTTCCTCTGGGGCTGGCTTGCCGACGTCTACGGGCGCCGCGTATCGATCCTGCTGTCGACCATCCTCTTCGTCGCCACCTCCATCTGCGGCGCCATGCCGGAATTCCGCTGGAACCTCGTCATGTGCTTCCTGATGGGTGCGTCGGCGGGCGGCATGATGCCGGTGGTCTACACGCTTCTCGCCGAAATCATGCCGCCGAAGAGCCGCTCCTGGGTGCTGGTCCTGATCGGCGGCACCGGCCTCGTCGGCGGCTATCTCGCCGCCAGCGCCGCCGCGAGCGTGCTGGAGCCGGGCCTCGGCTGGCGGAGCCTGTGGCTGCAGGGTTTCCCGACCGGCATCCTCCTCCTCGCCCTCGCCCGGTTCCTCCCGGAATCCCCCCGCTTCCTCGCCGAACAGGGCCGGGACGCGGAGCTGGAGGAAATGGCCCGCAAATACGGCATCGTCCGCCGCGAAGCCGTGGAGGCGCCCGTCGCTCCGGCCGAAATCGCGGGGCGCCATCGCGGCCTTACCACAGCCCTCGTCGTTGCGGCCCTATCCTGGAGCTTCGTCAATTTCGGCCTGCTCCTCTGGCTCCCCTCCGACCTTCAGGAACAGGGCTACAGCGCCGAGCTTGCCAGCCGCATCATTGCCAGCTCGGCCCTCCTCGCTCTCCCGACCATTGCCTTTGCGGCCTGGCTCTATAGCCGGTGGAGCAGCAAATGGACCTTGGTCGGCACCATCATCCTCACTCTTGCCGGGCTTGGCGGCGCACTGCTTCTTGACAGCACCCTTTCCTCGCGCTTCGTCATGATCCTGGTCATCGCCGTGCTGATCGTCGGCGTGAACGGCATGATCGCCGTGCTCCTCCCCTATGCCGCCGAAAATTACCCCTTGGGCAAGCGCGGCCGCGCCACAGGCCTCGTCGCGGGCAGCTCCAAGGTCGGGGGCGTCGCGGTGCAGGGCTTCGCGCTCGTCGGGCTCATCCCGACCCTGGGAGGAGCGGCGGCCACCCTCCTTCTCCCCATGGCGGCTTCCGCCGCCCTCGTCGCAATCGCCGGACGGGAAACGCGCGGCCGGAGCCTCCGGGAGCTGGAATCAAGCTAAGGCTCCACAGATCCCCCGGCTTCTCAACCTGTCATTGATCTTCAAACCCGTCATTCCAGCGAAAGCTGGAATCTCCTTTGTTTGATGGATGCGAGAAAAGTGAGATTCCAGCTTCCACTGGAATGACGGCTGAGAGGATGGCGGCAAGGTGAATATCGATCCGCTCAGAGCGCCCCGTTCCTTCCCAACAGATCGGCGTGGTAACGGTAGCGGAGGAAGATGACCCCGCTGACGAAGCCGTTCGATACGCTCTCACTCGCGCCGTCGCGGACGATCCGCCCCTTGTCGTGAAGGTAGCTCACTTCAGCCCCGACCACGAAGCGCGGAACCGGCGAATATTCGACCGCTGTCTGCGCCAATAGGCCCCGCGTCTTCCACCGGAACCGGTCGGCATCCAGACTCGTGCGATAGCCCGATAGCGTCAAAACCGTCCGTATCCTGTTCGGCCACGTGTTGGCGACCGAGGCGACAACCGCCTGCCCGCCCGTCAGCCGCATGTCCCCGTCCGCCAGCAAGGCGAAGTCGGATGGATATTCGGTGGCGTTGATATAGCCGAGCGCGCCCTTCGAAGCGCCCAGGTTGAACAGGATTTCGGTGCTCCCGATCCCGGTTTCGAACCAGCCCTCCACGCCCGCCAGCACCGCCCAGCCCGTCCCCTCGCCCCGCGCCGGGGCACAGCAGTCGAGATCGGCCTCGCCTTTGATCGGATGCACAGCCCCGGCGATCTGGATCGTACCCCAGTCCAGTCGCTTGCGCAGCATGGCGACCGGATCGATGCTCGTCTTGGTGCGATATTCGCCCCAGGCGAAATCCTCGACCCGGCGCGGCTCGCTATCCTCGAGCGACACGGTCAGATCTAGGTCACCGCCCAGCCCCGCCGTATAGGAAACGAGTGTCGTATTGATCTCCGACGCATAAGCGGTCGTGTAACTGAGGCTCGGCGTGAAGGTGAAGGCGGACGGCATATAGCCCGCCGTCAGTCCGCCCAGGCTGACCCCCGCGCGTTCGAGCAGCACCCGATGTCCCGTGCGTTCGAAGCGGCTGCGCGGCGCATCCTTTCGCCGGGGCGGCGTTTCGATCTGTCCCTTGACGCCCAGAGAAGCGAAGAGATCGCCGATATCCGTGCCCCGGATATAGTTGAGAAACAGGCGCCCTTCAAACAATGCGCGCGATGTCGGGCGCTCGCCGGGCAATGCGTCCGGGTAAAGAATGAGGTCCGGTCCAATCTCATCCCGCGCGGTTTCGGCGACGATGATGTCGCGCGTCGACCGGGCACGGTAATCGGCGCGCACGTCCGCCGTGAAGCCCAGGCATTCCGTCCCCTCCGCGAAGGCCTTGCGCGGCGCGAAAGGGCGCATGCAGGGGGTACGGGCAATATCGACGGGATGAGCCTGAACGGTGGCGTCCGGCCCTGTAGCTTGAATGCCGCCGCCGGTAGCTCCTGGAGGGAGGGGCTCGTTCGCTTCCGCCTCAGCCTCGGCTTCGGCTTCGGCTTCGGCTTCGGCTTCGGCTTCGGCTTCGGCTTCGGCTTCGGCTTCGGCTTCGGCAGCCTGATCCGTCCCGTCTTGCATCATGGCAAGAGCGGGTGTCGCGAGCGCAAGGGTCAGCAGACCGCCGCCTGCCAGAAACAGAGGCCGCCGATCAGGCATGGGCGGCCATCTGCCGCGCCGTCGGCGCTATCGCACCGGACGGCTCCTCGGCGTGCCGCTTGGCATAAGCCAGGCGCAGCCGCAGAAATTGGAGCCCTGCGAAAATCGCGATCAGCACGAACAGGCTGCCGATGGTGAGGCCGGGGGTCAGCAGGTCGGCGGGCGTCGCGTTGCCGTCGACCAGCTTTTGGAAAGCGTGAGAATCCATGAACCAGGCGATGACGCCCGCCTGCGCGCTCAAGGCCACGAGGATGAGGGCGAGGAGAAAGGCGAAATGCGCGATCGACCGCCATCGCGCCAGCCGTCCGGCGCCGCACAAGGTGTACCAGCCCTCGCGCAGGATGATCCAAAGGATGAGGAGAGCGTAAAAGAGGCCGCCGAGGCCGGTGCCGGGAAGTCCAACCATTTCAATGCCCTTTTTCGTAAACGAGGAGGGTCTTGCCGAGCACATATTCGCTCCAGACCGCGCACAGGATGAAGTAGGAATTGACCAGCCTGACGATCAGGAAGCAGGGTAGGCTGAGGAGCGCGCGTCCGAATTCGCGCCGTTGCCAGGCCTTGACCAGCACCGGGATGGCGACCGCGGGCAGATCGATGACATAAGCCACGGCCATCACCGGATGGACGATCAGCATCAGCAGCGGGATGAGGATGAGATAGGCGATTGAGGAAATGATCGCGTCCCAATAGCCGACCGCCAGGATTGAGCGCAGATAAGGCTGCGGCACCACCTCCCGCCAATGCAGGCGGACATTCTGGACGAAGCCGTGCGACCAGCGCCGCAACTGCTTGGACAGGAAATTGAAGTCGTGCGGCTCGATCGGATAGCAGAGCGCGTCGCCGACGAAGCGCACCTGGTGCCCGCGATGGTAGAGCGTCCAGGTGAGGTCCATGTCCTCCGCCATGGTGCGCGTCGACCATCCGCCGACGCTGCGCAGGATCGCGGTGCGATAGGCCGAGAAGCAGCCGGACGAGATGAGCGGCCGCCCCAGAAAATCCTGGATCGGCTTGTAGAAATTGAAGGCGAAGAGATATTCGATATAGCGCCCGCGCTCCCAGACCGACCGGACGTAGCGCGGCAGCACGAAGCCGCAGACGGCGGCGACGCCGGGTGGATTGAGCGCCGCGACCAACTTTTCCACTGCATCGGGCGCAAGTTCGGTATCGGCGTCGATCGCCATGCAATATTCGGTCGCGACGAACGGCATGGCGAAATTCTGCGCGCCCGCCTTCGATCCGGTATTCTTTGGCGGGGTGAGCACCGTGACGCCCAGCCGCCGCGCGACCGCTGCCGTGTCGTCCGTCGAACAATCGTCGACGACGATAATCTCGGCGACCGGATAGGTCTGGGCGCGTAGGCTCAGGACGGTTTCGGTGATGCTCTCCGCTTCGTCATAAGCGGGCACGATCGCGGTGATGCCGGGCATGGGCGCGGCGTCGGCGGGATCATGCGTGAATTGCGCCGGAAGCGTGGGGCGCGCCGCCGGCGCTTCGGAAATGATCTGCCGCTGGTCCAGCAGAAGCGCTGCCTCGACGGGCCGCCCCGGACTGCGGTTGATAAAATCCTCGGCCTCGATTGCCACCTGACACTCCTTCCAACGATGGAGAAACGATAGGGGAGGCATGAACGGGCGGTTTTGCGATTTCGCATTCAACCACCGATGCGCGTCGGGAAATATTTCCTATCCGCCTGTTTACACAGGGAAAAAGAAGTTACGTTTCCGGAATAAGTTTGTTTTTCAATGCCTTGTGGGAGGACAAGGATTACCCCTGCGGAACGTTTCCGGGGGCTTGTCGTTTTTTCCCTGCCAAAACCGAGGGTCGCGCCGGTCTCCCCCGCCGGGTTTTCGCCGCCCCGGTCGCACCAAGAGGGAGAAGCAACATGAAGAAGTCAGTAGTCGCATTATTCGCCGCCAGCGCCCTGTCGCTCGGCGCCTGCAGCACCACCGAATCTCAAGACGAAATGCTCGCCAGCGCGGGCACGGGCGCGGCAATCGGTGCTGCCGCCGGTGCGGGTGTCGGTGCGGTCGTCGGCGGCCTCAGCCCGATCGAAGGCGCGGCAATCGGCGCCGCCGTCGGCGGTCTGGCCGGCGCCATCTGGGCCGACCGTGACAATGACGGCCAGGCCGACGGCTATTATCAGAATGGTACCTATTATGAAGGCCGTCCGCCGGCATCCGCGACCCAGCCGGCTCCGGTCTATCAACAGCCCGCTCCGACCATGACCCAGGCCGGCGAACGCGGCTGATCGTCAGACAAAGACCGATGTATTCCCCAACTCAACGCGCTGGCCGGACCGCCCGGCCAGCGCGCCTCTTCCTGACCGCTGGCCTCGCCGCCGCTCTGGCATTCGGATCGTCCGGCGCCCAGGCACAGGCCGCCAGTCCGTCCGCGATCAGTACCGCCATCAAGGATGAAGGCGGCAAGAAGGATATCCGCGCCTTCTATAAGGCGCGCGACTATCGCCCGCTCTGGATTCGCGGCGGCGCGCTTCGTCCGGAAGCCGCGCAGCTGCTGGAAATCATCCGCAACGCCGATCTCGACGGCCTCGACCCCACCGATTACAAGCCGCGCGCGATCGCCAGTCTGATCGAAGACGCCCGCGGCGGATCGCCCGGCGCCCTCGCGGAGGCCGAAATCCGCCTGTCCCAGGCGCTGGCCGATTATGCCCGCGACGCCGCGCGTCCGGCCAGGGTCGACGTTCATTATGTCGACGCCAATCTGGCGCCGGTCCGCCCCAGCCGCCGCGACATCCTCGACGGCGCCGCCGCCGCGCCATCGCTCAAGGCCCATCTCGACACGATCGGGTGGATGCATCCGCTTTACGGCAAGCTCCGCGCCGCGCTCGCGCATGGCGGCCTCAACGGCGCGCAGCGCCGCGTCCTCCGCCTCAATCTGGAGCGCGCACGGGCCCTCCCGGCGCGGCAGGATCGCTACGTGCTCGTCGATGCCGCCGCTCAGCGCCTCTATCTCTATGAAAATGGCCGCGAGCGCGATTCGATGCGCGTCATCGTCGGCAAGGAAAGCCAGCAGACCCCGATGATGGCGGGCTATATCCGCTACACGATGGTCAATCCTTATTGGAACGTCCCGCCCGATCTCGTCGCGGAGCGGATCGCGCCGCACGTCCTGAGCGACGGCCTCTCCTATCTCGATTCGCGCGGCTATGAGATCCTGTCCGACTGGTCCGCAGCGCCGCGCGTCGTCGATCCCGCGACCATCGACTGGCGCGCGGTCTCGAACGGCGGGGTACAGCTCCGCGTGCGGCAGAAGCCGGGGCCCTACAATGCGATGGGGCGCATGAAGTTCATGTTCCCGAACGACCTCGGCGTCTATCTGCACGACACGCCGGACAAGGATATTTTCGGCAATAGCGACCGCCGCGCCAGCGCCGGCTGCGTGCGGCTGGAGGATGCCCCGCGTCTCGCCCGCTGGCTGTTCGGCAAGCCCCTCACCGTTCCGCGCGGCGGCACGGAGCAGCAGGTGAACCTGCCACGGCCGGTGCCCGTCTACATCACTTACATGACGGCGGGCCCGGAAAAGGATCGCATCGCCTTCCGCAAGGATATTTACGGGCGGGACGGCGTCGCCATGGCGGGCGTGCCCGGGTCGGGCGTCAGGGCGCGTTAAGGCGGCTTCGACGGTTTCCAATTCCGTCCCCGCCCCCTAGATGGGATGCGTGAGCCGGGCCCGCGTCGTCATCCTCAATTCCGCCCTCGGCCCGCTCGATTATCGCGTGCCGGGCGGCATGGCGGTCGAGCCGGGCTCGATCGTCGTCGCGCCGCTGGGCCCGCGCCAGCTTGCCGGCGTGGTCTGGGAACCGGACCGGCTGGCCACCGAGGAAGTCGGCGACAACCGCCTCCGCCCGCTTCTCACCTGCTATGACGCCCCCCCGCTTAAGGGGCCGCTCCGCCGCCTGATCGAATGGACGGCCGATTATTATCTCGCCCCGCTCGCCTCGGTCCTCCGCATGGCGCTCGCGTCGATGAGCGCGCTCGAAGGCGCCCGCACCGTCACCGAATATCGCCCGACCGGCATCGTGCCCGATCGCCTGACCCCGCAGCGCGCCCAGGCGCTGGAGCGGATCGCCGGACGGCAAGGCCTGATCCGCGAACTCGCCCTCGCCGCCGACGTGTCGGACGGCGTGATCCGCGGCCTTGTCAAGGCGGGCGCGGTCGAGGCCGTGGAGGTCGACATCGACGCCCCCTTCCCGCTCCCCGATCCCGACCACGCGCCGCCCGCTCTCGAACCCCAGCAGCGCGACGCCGCCGCCCTGTTCGTCGATGCCGTCCGGGCGCGGGAATTCGCCCCCTTCCTCCTCGACGGCGTCACCGGCTCCGGCAAGACCGAGGTCTATTTCGAAGCCGTCGCCGAAGCGCTTCGCCAAGGCCGCCAGACCCTCGTCCTCCTCCCCGAAATCGCGCTCACCGAACCCTTCCTGAAGCGCTTCGCCGCACGGTTCGGAGTCGAGCCCGTCGCCTGGCATTCGGGCCTCCGCCAATCCCAGCGCCGCCGGGCCTGGCGGGCCATCTCAACGGGTCAGGCGAAGGTGGTGGTCGGCGCCCGCTCCGCCCTCTTCCTTCCTTATGCCGATCTCGGCCTCATCGTCGTCGACGAGGCGCATGAGGTGAGCTTCAAGCAGGAAGACGGCGTCCAATATCACGCCCGCGACGTCGCGGTGATGCGCGCCAAGCTCGAAGCCATCCCCATCGTCCTCGCCTCCGCCACCCCCGCCATCGAGACCCGCCAGATGGCCGAGATCGGCGTCTACAAGGAAGTGAAGCTGGAAGGCCGCTACGGCGCCGCCGAAATGCCGCAGATCGAGGCGATCGACCTCATCGCCGATCCTCCGATGCGCGGCCGCTGGCTCGCCCCCCGTCTTGTCCGCGAAATCGAGGACAATCTCGAAAAAGGCGAGCAGACCCTCCTCTTCCTCAACCGCCGTGGCTATGCGCCGCTCACCCTCTGCCGCACCTGCGGGCATCGCTTCCAATGCCCCAATTGCACCGCCTGGATGGTCGAGCACCGGCTGATGCACCGCCTCGCCTGCCACCATTGCGGCCACGTCATGCCCCCGCCGCGCCTCTGCCCCGAATGCCAGGAGGAGGACAGCCTCGTTGCCTGCGGTCCCGGAGTCGAGCGCATCGCGGATGAGGTCGCGGCCCTCTGGCCCGACGCCCGCACCGCCATCGTCACCTCCGACACCATCTGGTCGCCCGCCAAGGCCGCCGAATTCGTCAGCCGCATGGAGCGGGGCGAGATCGACATCGTCGTCGGCACCCAGCTCGTCACCAAGGGCTATCATTTCCCCAACCTCACTCTCGTCGGCGTGGTGGACGCGGATCTCGGCCTCCAGGGCGGCGATCTCCGCGCCGCGGAGCGCAGCTTCCAGCAGATCATGCAGGTGTCAGGCCGCGCGGGACGCGGCGAGAAGCCGGGCCGCGTCTTCGTCCAGACCCACGAGCCCTTGGCGCCCGTCATCAGCGCTCTCGTCAGCGGCGACGTTGAAGGCTTCTACGCCGCCGAAACCGACGCGCGGCGCAGTGCCGCCATGCCGCCATTCGGCCGTCTCGCGGGCATCATCGTTTCCTCGGAGGATTTAAGCGAGGCCACCGAAACCGCCCGCCTCATCGGCAAGACCGCGCCCCACGTCGAAAACATGGCCGTCTTCGGCCCCGCCCCGGCACCGCTCGCCATGCTGCGCGGGCGCCACCGCCAGCGTCTCCTCGTCCATGCCGCTCGCTCGCTCGACGTACAGGACATCATCCGGGATTGGCTCGGCAAGATCGATTGGCCGCGCGGCGTGCGCGTCGCCGTGGATGTCGACCCCTACAGCTTTCTCTAATCCGCAGGAGCACGATGATGCTCACTGCCCGTTCGTCGCGCCCGTGCCCGTCGCATCGCTGTCGGCGGACGGCAGCGGCCGTTCGGTGTTCGTGCTCTCATCCACCGCATAACCGCAGCTCCGCACCGTCATGACGAGGATCACGAGAATGAAGATCGCGCCAACGATCCAGGCGAAGGTGTTGCGATGCCCCCCGGCCCGGTCGCCTGTTGTGCCGCCCGCATTCCGGCCCGGGGAAACGGGCCCATCCCCTGCCGCTTCCCACCGCTCGCGCGCAGTGGCGGCGGTCACGTTCAGGTGCACATGCTCGTCGACGCGCTCGATCCACTGGGCGGGGATATAATAATGACCGGCAGGCGCGGCCGTGGAATGCAGCCGCAGGCGGTTCTCCTCGATGGAATCCACCCGCCCGATCATCCCGCCGTCGGAGCCCAGAACCTGAAGCCCGTCCCTGACACCGTGCATCCCGACCATCTGCCTCTCCCTAAAGAGTGACGCCAGTGGCGCCCTTCGGCAGAAGCAATGTCCGGTCAGGACTATTGTTCCGGAGCCGCCCGGTCGATCCGTGCCACGAAACAGCCAGGCTTGGCGCTATGGACGTGAAGATAGGCGATATCCGGATCGGCGAACATGCGCTGGATCAGCGGCTCCAATTCAGAGCCTTCGATGCAATCGGCGTCCACCATCATGCCTTCTTCGTTAAAAGCGCGCACCGACAGCAATCTGACATAGAGCAAGGGCGGCACCTCATTCTCGAACACAGTTTCCGTGTTCGCCTTCTCGCGGGCAAAAACGGCATGGCGGGAGCGGAAGGGCGTCGCCGCGCCCTGATGCTCGTAATTAACGAGGATCAGCGTCTCGCCCGGTTCAGCGTCCCGCAGGGTAACACGGCAGGGAAATCCCGGCTTCTTGTCAGCGACCATACGAATGGCGCCCCGCTCCTTCAGTGCCGCCTCGTCGAGGCCGAAAAGCGGCTGAAAATCGGCGAGCGGCAAACCGCTGATCCGATAGCCCGTCATTGTCCCTTCTCCTTTTGCAGCAGCTTCACCTTGCGCTCCAGTCCGTAAGCATAACCGCCAAGCGTCCCGTCGCCGCGCTTGGCGCGATGGCAGGGGATGAGAATGGCGATCTGATTGGCGCCACAGGCGGTTCCGGCCGCGCGCACGGCCTTGGGATTGCCCGCCCGTGCAGCAAGCGCCGCATAGCTTAGCGTCTCGCCCGGCGGGATGCGGGACAGCTCGCGCCACACCGCCTCCTGAAAGGCGGTGCCGCGCACGTCGAGGGGCAAATCGTGCGGCTTTTCCGGCGCGTTCACCGCCGCGACGGCGCGTTCCGCCAAAGCGGCCATCGCCGCCCCACCCTCTTCGATTGCCGCATAGGGAAAGCGGGCGCGGAGTGCGGTTTCATCTTCATCGAAGGACAGGCGGCAGATGCCTTTGTCCGTCGCGGCGAGGAACATGGTCCCGAGCGCCGTTTCCGCCGTGGCCCAGCGGATCGTCTCGCCCTTTCCGCCATTCCGCCATGCCGAAGGATTCATCCCCAGCCTCTCCTTCGCTTCCGCATAGAAACGCGACGATCCCGAATAGCCCGCCGCATAGATCGCGTCGGTCACGCTCGCGCTGCCACCGAGCGCCTCCTTGAGCCGCCCGGCCCGCAGAGCACGGGCATAAGCGGCGGGCGTGATTCCCGTCGCGCGCTTGAAGATGCGGTGCAGGTGAAAGGGCGAATAGCCGGTCGCCTCGGCAAGGCCGTCGAGCGACAGCGCGTCTTCCGATTCCGCCAGCATGCGATAGCAAAGCGCCAGCGCCGCTTCGTCCCGGCCGACCTCGTCGGGCTTGCAGCGCAGGCAAGGACGCAGGCCGGTCGCAGCCGCATCGGGGCCGTTTGCAAAGAAGCGCACATTCTCCCGCTTGGGATGCCGCGCCGCGCAGGAGGGACGGCAATAAATACCGGTAGTAAGCACGCCGGTCACAAACCGCCCGTCCATGCGGCGGTCGCGGGACAGGACGGCGCTCCAGGCTTCGTCGTCGGTGAGAGGTTTCGTGGACATACGGGTTATTTAGGCGCTCCAGATCACCGCCGCATCCCGAACTTTGTGGTCAAACATTTTGCTACCCCACGATCAGAAAGCCCTCCCCCTTGATGGGGGAGGGTTGGGTGGGGGTGATGTCTCCGGAAACATACCGCCCTACGTCATAGATCACCCCCACCCTGCCTCCCCCATCAAGGGGGACGGGTCATCCGGCGCCAACTCACTCCAACACCCCGGTTGCATCCCTCCCACCCTCCTGCTAGGGGCCCGGCAACCCGATGAGAGGTGTGTGTCGAGACCCGTGAGGCAATGCTCCACGGAGCCCGTCCCATAACCTCTCTTTCGCATGGAAATCCGTTTCTGGGAGTGACAGGGCGCGTGGAGAATTCCGGCGGCATTCAGGCAAGTCTCGCAGGGCGCTACGCAACGGCGCTGTTCGAGCTCGCCCGCGATGAAAAGAAGATTGAGGCGGTTCAGACCAGCCTGTCGGCCCTGAAGGCCGCGCTCGCCGAATCGGCCGAGTTCAAGGCGCTGACCGTCAGCCCCCTGGTCGGCCGCGACGAAGCCGTGAAGGCGGTAGCCGCCGTGGCTGCTTCGATGAAGCTCGATCCGATGACGGGCAATCTCCTCGGCGTCCTTGCCCAGAATCGCCGCCTGGCTCAGCTCGGCAACGTCATACGCGCGTTCAACCAGCTTGCCGCCGCCCATCGCGGCGAAACCACCGCCGAAGTCACTTCGGCCCACGCGCTGACCGACGATCAGGTGACAGCGCTGAAACAGAATCTCCGTGCCCGTATGGGCCGCGACATTGCCGTCGACTTGAATGTCGATCCGTCGATCCTCGGCGGGCTCGTCGTCAAGATCGGCAGCCAGATGATCGACGGTTCGATCAAGACGAAGCTCAACTCCCTCGCGCATGCGATGAAAGGCTGAAAATGGATATCCGCGCCGCAGAAATCTCCAAGGTCATCAAGGACCAGATCGCCAGCTTCGGCACCGAAGCGCAGGTTTCCGAAGTCGGAACCGTGCTGTCGGTCGGCGACGGCATCGCCCGCATCCACGGCCTCGACAATGTCCAGGCCGGCGAAATGATCGAATTCGCCAACGGCACCAAGGGCATGGCCCTGAACCTCGAAGCCGACAATGTCGGCGCCGTGATCTTCGGCTCGGACTCCGAGATCAAGGAAGGCGACACCGTAAAGCGCACCGGCACCATCGTCGACGTGCCCGTCGGCCGTGGCCTGCTCGGCCGCGTGGTCGACGGCCTCGGCAACCCGATCGACGGCAAGGGCCCGATCGTCGCCGAAAAGCGCATGCGCGTCGAAGTGAAGGCCCCCGGCATCATCCCGCGAAAGTCGGTGCATGAGCCGATGCAGACCGGCCTCAAGGCCCTCGACGCCCTCGTCCCCGTCGGACGCGGTCAGCGCGAGCTGATCATCGGCGACCGTCAGACCGGCAAGACCGCCGTCGCGCTCGACACGTTCATCAACCAGAAGGCCGCGCATCAGGGCAGCGACGACAGCCAGAAGCTCTTCTGCATCTACGTCGCCGTCGGCCAGAAGCGTTCGACCGTCGCGCAGATCGTCCGCGCGCTCGAAGAGAACGGCGCGATGGAATATTCGATCGTCGTCGCCGCCACCGCTTCGGAACCGGCTCCGCTCCAGTTCCTCGCGCCCTACACCGGCTGCACGATGGGCGAATATTTCCGCGACAACGGCATGCACGCCGTGATCGTCTATGACGACCTTTCGAAGCAGGCCGTCGCCTACCGCCAGATGTCGCTGCTGCTCCGCCGTCCACCGGGCCGCGAAGCCTATCCGGGCGACGTTTTCTATCTCCACAGCCGCCTTCTCGAGCGCGCCGCGAAGATGAACGACGCGAACGGCAACGGCTCGCTCACCGCGCTTCCGATCATCGAAACGCAGGCGGGCGACGTGTCGGCCTACATCCCGACCAACGTGATCTCGATCACCGACGGCCAGATCTTCCTCGAAACCGACCTTTTCTATCAGGGCATTCGCCCGGCGATTAACGTCGGTCTTTCGGTGAGCCGCGTCGGTTCGGCCGCGCAGACCAAGGCGATGAAGAAGGTCGCCGGTTCGATCAAGCTCGAGCTCGCCCAGTATCGCGAAATGGCCGCTTTCGCCCAGTTCGGCTCGGACCTCGACGCATCGACCCAGAAGCTCCTCAACCGCGGTGCGCGCCTGACGGAGCTGCTGAAGCAGCCGCAGTTCAATCCGATGCCGATGGAAGAGCAGGTCGTGTCGATCTTCGCCGGCGTGAACGGCTTCCTCGACAATGTGCCGGTTGCCGCCGTCACCCGCTTCGAGAGCGCCTTCATCAGCCACATGCGTTCGGAACATGCGGGCGTCCTCGCCGCGATCCGCGACAGCAAGGCGCTGGATGACGACACCAACGCGAAGTTGAAGTCGATCCTGACGGATTTCGTGAAGACGTTCGCATAAAACTCCATTGTGTTCCGGCGAAGGCCGGGACCCAGTCTGGACCCCGGCTTTCGCCGGGGCACAAGGAAGGGTAGAATGGCCTCTCTCAAGGCACTCAAAGGGCGGATCAGCTCGGTCAAATCGACCCAGAAGATCACCAAGGCGATGAAGATGGTCGCTGCGGCGAAGCTGCGCCGCGCGCAAGCCGCTGCCGAGGCCGGTCGTCCCTATGCGGAACGCCTCCAGGCGGTGATGGCGAGTCTTGCTTCCAAGGTCAGCGTCGGTCCGGAAGGCCCGAAGCTCCTGACCGGCACGGGCAAGGTCGACACCCATCTCCTGATCGTCTGCACGTCGGACCGCGGCCTCGCGGGCGCGTTCAACTCGAACATCGTCCGCGCGGCGCGCAAAAAGGCCGACGAACTGCAACGTCAAGGCAAAACGGTCTATTTCTACCTCGTCGGCCGCAAGGGACGCGCGGTGATCGCCCGCCTCTTCCCGAAGCAGATCGTTCATCAGTACGACACGAGCGCGATCAAATACGTCTCCTTCGCGGACGCTCAAGCGATCGCAGAGGAAGTGATCGAGCGTTACAATAGCGGCGGCTTCGATGTCGCGCACCTCTTCTACGCCCGCTTCCAGTCGGCCCTCGTACAAGAGCCGACCGAACAGCAGATCATACCGGTGCCGATGCCTGAAACAGCATCAGTTTCATCAACTTCGGGTGCCGACGCCGTCGTCGAATATGAGCCGGGCGAAGAGGAAATCCTCACCGATCTCCTCCCCCGCAACATCGCCGTGCAGATTTTCCGCGCGATGCTCGAAAATGCCGCGTCCGAACAGGGCAGCCGCATGACCGCGATGGACAATGCGACGCGCAATGCGGGCGACATGATCAACCGCCTGTCGATCCAGTATAACCGGACCCGCCAGGCCGCGATCACCACCGAACTCGTCGAAATCATCTCCGGCGCCGAAGCGCTCTAAGAATTTAAGAAGGCAAGGAAGCAAATCATGGCAACCGCCGCGAAGCAGACCACCAACAATGTCGGCCACATCAGCCAGGTCATCGGCGCCGTCGTCGACGTGACCTTCGACACCGGCCTCCCCGCCATCCTGTCGGCGCTCGAAACCACGGTCGACGGCAACCGCCTCGTCCTCGAAGTCGCGCAGCACCTCGGCGAGAACACCGTCCGCACCATCGCGATGGACTCGACGGACGGCCTCACCCGCGGTCAGACCGTGACCGACACCGGCTCGCAGATCCGCGTTCCCGTCGGCCCGAAGACGCTCGGCCGCATCATGAACGTCGTCGGCGAGCCGATCGACGAGCGCGGCCCGATCGGTTCGGACCTTTCGGCGCCCATCCACGCCGAAGCCCCACTCTTCATCGACCAGTCGACCGAAACGAGCATCCTCGTCACCGGCATCAAGGTCATCGACCTCCTCGCTCCCTATGCTAAGGGCGGCAAGATCGGGCTCTTTGGTGGCGCAGGCGTCGGAAAAACGGTGCTGATCCAGGAACTGATCAACAACATCGCGAAGGGCCATGGCGGCACCTCGGTGTTCGCGGGCGTCGGTGAACGCACCCGCGAAGGCAACGACCTTTATCACGAATTCCTCGACGCGGGCGTCATCGCCAAGGATTCGGACGGCAACGCCATTTCCGAAGGCTCCAAGGTCGCCCTCGTCTACGGCCAGATGAACGAGCCGCCGGGCGCCCGTGCGCGTGTCGCCCTCTCCGGCCTCACCATCGCGGAATATTTCCGCGACCAGGAAGGCCAGGACGTGCTCTTCTTCGTCGACAACATCTTCCGCTTCACCCAGGCGGGCGCGGAAGTGTCGGCGCTACTCGGTCGTATTCCGTCGGCCGTGGGCTACCAGCCGACCCTGTCGACCGACATGGGTCAGCTTCAGGAGCGCATCACTTCGACCAACAAAGGTTCGATCACCTCGGTGCAGGCCGTCTACGTTCCGGCCGACGACTTGACCGATCCGGCTCCGGCGACCTCCTTCGCCCACTTGGACGCGACGACCGTTTTGAACCGCGCGATCGCCGAGCTCGCCATCTTCCCGGCCGTCGACCCGCTGGATTCGAACAGCCGCGTTCTCGACCCGCGCGTCGTGGGCCAGGAGCATTACGAAACGGCTCGCGGCGTCCAGGCGATCCTGCAGAAGTACAAGGCGCTTCAGGACATCATCGCGATCCTCGGCATGGACGAGCTTTCCGAAGAAGATAAGCTCACCGTCAGCCGCGCCCGGAAGATCCAGCGCTTCCTGTCGCAGCCCTTCCACGTCGCCGAAGTCTTCACCGGGATTCCGGGTAAGTTCGTGGCGCTCGAAGACACGATCCGCAGCTTCAAGGCGGTCGTCGATGGCGAATATGATCACCTGCCGGAACAGGCCTTCTACATGGTCGGCGGCATCGACGAAGCCGTCGAAAAGGCCAAGAAGCTCGCCGCCGAGGCGTAACTAACTTCCCTCTCCCTGGACGGGAGAGGGTTGCGAAGACTTGGCAGCTTGCTGCCTAGTCGTAGCTGGGAGAGGGTGAAGGCGCCGGCGAATTACCTCATACGGTGTCACCCTCTCCAACTCCGCCTAAGCTCCTTCGTCGCTAAGGCTTCGTATCCTCTCCCGTCAAAGGGAGAGGGCCAGTGGGAACAAGAGAATGGCTGACCTTCACTTCGAACTCGTCACTCCCGAAAAGCTCGTTCGTTCGGACGACGTGCACATGGTCGTCGTGCCTGGCACGGACGGCGATTTCGGCGTGCTGGCCGGCCACGCGCCCTTCATGTCGACCATCCGCAACGGCGACCTCCTGATCCACCGTACTGCAGGCGGCGCCCCCGAACGCATCGCCATCGAAGGCGGCTTCGCGGAAGTGAACGACAAGGGCCTCACCGTCCTCGCCGAAAAGGCCAGCATCGAGGGCTGATGTCCTTCACAGCCTGTTTACCATTTTCGTCCACAAACGCGCCGACAGATTAGGAAGAGTGCGCTCGCGATGAATGCTTTTGGACGGCGTGGTGGAATGAATACGGCAGGGGCGCGCCCCTCCTTTGGCAATGCCAGCCCGATGAAGGGCGGCGCGCCGGTCCGGCCGCCCGAACCCGCCGCCGACCCATTTCCGGAAGCCGAAGCCGCTGCCATGCCGGTCGCCGACGACGCGGCGAATGCTCCCCAATCCGATGCTATGTCCCGCCTGGCGGATCGCGTCGCGGCCTCCGGCGAAGCTGGATCGTCAAAGGTCGCGGGCTTCGAAGCGTCGGTTCACAAGATCAAGGAACAGGTTCTTCCCCGCCTCCTCGAGCGCGTTGATCCCGAAGCGGCCTCGATGCTGTCGAAGGACGAGCTGGCCGAGGAATTCCGCCCGATCATCGGCGAGGTGCTGGCCGAGCTCAAGATCAACCTCAACCGCCGCGAACAATTTGCGCTGGAAAAGGTGCTGGTCGACGAGCTGCTCGGCCTCGGCCCCTTGGAAGAGTTGCTGAACGATCCCGAGATCAGCGACATCATGGTCAACGGCCCCCAGCAGACCTTCGTCGAAAAAAAGGGCAAGCTGCAGATCGCTCAGATCCAGTTTCGCGACGAAGAGCATCTGTTCCAGATCGCGCAACGCATCGTGAACAAGGTCGGCCGCCGTGTCGACCAGACGACGCCGCTCGCCGACGCCCGCCTCCCCGACGGCAGCCGCGTCAATGTGATCGTGCCGCCGCTTTCACTGCGCGGCACCGCCATCTCGATCCGTAAATTCTCCGAAAAGCCGATCACGCTCGACATGATGAAGGGCTATGGCTCGATGTCGGACAAGATGGCGACGGCCCTGAAGGTCGCGGGCGCGAGCCGCTTCAACATCGTCATTTCCGGCGGCACCGGCTCGGGCAAGACGACGATGCTCAATGCATTGTCGAAGATGATCGACCCGGGCGAGCGTGTCATCACCATCGAAGACGCGGCCGAACTCCGCCTGCAACAGCCCCACTGGCTGCCGCTCGAAACCCGCCCGCCGAATCTTGAGGGCCAAGGCGCGATCACCATCCGCGATCTCGTCGTCAACGCGCTGCGTATGCGTCCGGACCGCATCATCCTGGGCGAAATCCGCGGCCCCGAATGTTTCGACATGCTCGCGGCCATGAATACCGGCCACGACGGTTCCATGTGTACGCTCCACTCGAACAGCCCGCGCGAGGCGCTGGCGCGTATGGAAAACATGGTGATGATGTCGGACATCAAGGTGCCGAAGGAGGCGATCTCCCGCCAAATCGCGGATTCGGTCGATCTCATCGTTCAAGTGAAGCGCCTGCGCGATGGCTCTCGCCGGACCACCAACATCACTGAAGTGATCGGCATGGAAGGCGACGTGATCGTCACGCAGGAGCTGTTCAAGTTCGAATATCTGGACGAAACGCCGGACGGCAAGATTATCGGCGAATATCGCGCCATGGGCCTGCGCCCCTATACGCTCGAAAAGGCGAAGCAGTTCGGCTTCGACCAACCCTTCCTGGAGGCGTGTCTCTAACCGTCAGACGTGCATGGCATAAGCGAAGGCGAGAATCGCGACGAGCCCTGCCATGGCCTGAATGAAATTCCAGGGCATCCAGCCAACACTGTCGAGATTCTTGCGGCGCTGGCGGCGATGCTCGGCAAGGCCCGCACCGACCGCCAGCGTCAGCGCACTTGCCGAGGCTGTCCATAAGAAGTGTTGCGCCGTCATTCCCAATCCCGCATCAAGCCTTCCAGCATCCATTTAGGGAGGGTTTGAAGATGCGCCAATCCATTGTCCGGGGCTTTGCGCCCCTGTTTCTTCTTGCCGCCGGCACCGCGGGAGCCGCCATCGTCCAGCATGAAGGGCATGTCGCTCCGGTTCACGAGGCGCTGGCCAAGGCGGTCGCGGCGCCGACCCGCACGCCGGCCAATCTCGCGCGGGACCAATATCGCCACCCGGCCGAAACCCTTGCCTTTTTCGGCGTGAAGCCGTCGGACACGGTAGTGGAAATCTGGCCGGGCGGCGGCTGGTACACCGAAATCCTGGCACCTTATGTCGCGTCCGGCGGCGGCACGCTCTATACGGTCGCATCCGGCCGGGGCCTGAACGGCGTCAACCAGATGAAGCAGGCCAATCCGGCCCTTTACGGCGCGGTCAAGACGGCGGATTTTCCGGCCATGACCGCCGAGGCGCCGCGCGTTCCGGACGACACGGCGGACGCGGTGCTGACGTTCCGCAACGTTCACAACTGGCAGATGGGCGAGCGTCCGTTCGCCGCCGAAGCCTTTAGGCAGATGTTCGCCATGCTGAAATCCGGCGGCACGCTGGGCATCGTCGAACACCGCCTTCCGGAAAGCGCGGACAGCGCGCTCGAACGGACCAGCGGCTATACGAAGCTCTCGACAGTGCGCCGCTTGGCCGAGGAAGCGGGCTTCCGGTTCGTCGGGACATCGGAAGTGAACGCCAACCCGAAGGACAAGGCCGATCATCCGGGCGGCGTCTGGTCGCTGCCCCCCACTCTTCAGGGCGGCGAGACCGACCGCGACAAATATCTCGCGATCGGCGAAAGCGATCGCATGACGGTGAAATTCGTAAAGCCGTAATCGATACGGCAGGCGGCGCCGCAATGCCGGCGTCGCCTGCCGTCCCATCAACTCATCTTGTCGATCTTGGCCTGCAATGAAGCGAGTTGCGCCTTCAGTTCGGCCAACTCGGCTTTCGTCTCATCATCGGGTCTGGTCGGTTGAGGCTGCAGCTGCATGCCCCGCGCAGCGGCTTCGAACATCTCCATGTTGCGGCGCGCCATCTCCGCAAATGGGCTGCCGGAAAAGGCACCGGCCACCACGTCCTTGAACTGGCTTTGATTGCGCTGGAAGGCCTCCAGCGACGCCTCGAGATATTGCGGCACCATATTCTGCATGGAGCCGCCGTACATCGCGATGAGCTGACGCAGGAAGTTGACTGGCAACATGGTCGAACCCCGCGCTTCTTCGTCCATGATGATCTGGGTCAGCACGCTGCGAGTGATATCCTCGCCCGATTTGGCATCGATCACCTGAAACTCCCGCTTTTCCCGCACCATCGCCGCGAGATGATCGAGCGTGATATAGGACGAGCTGCTGGTATCGTAGAGACGCCGGTTCGCGTATTTTTTGATGATGATCAAATCGTCGTTGCTTGTTCTAGGCATAATTTCTCTCACCCGCCTTATTATATATCGACTTAAACAAGCAACGAACCTGTCGGGCGTGGCAGCTCATAAAAAAGGGCGGTAGTTTCCTACCGCCCTCAAAGTCCTCGATGACCAATTAGAAACCCACGCGAACACCGATGTAGAACCGGCGACCAAATGGGTCGTAAACGTCAGCTTGAGTTTCCGTTCCAGTGATTGATGCCGTAAACGGCGGATTAGGCAAGAACGGCGGCTTCTTATCAAAAACGTTATTAACGCCGCCATACAAGCTAAACTCATTACCGTCACCAATATTATAGCGCAGTTGTACATCGTGATAAAGGTAAGACGGTATCTTGTTCATAGCCACGATATCTGGGTTGGAATTCGTGAACGTCGAACTTGAAACTGCTTTACTCAAGAATGTCGACTGCCAGCTCGCAGTAAACGGTCCGGTAGTGTATGAGAGGCGCGTGGTGAAACGGTCTTTGGAAACACCGGCAGTGCCAGCATTTTCTATGACAGGCGCAGACGGATTGCCCTGAGTTTTTAGATAGAGCAAGTGAGAGTAGTTGAACGTAAACGAGATACGATCACTTTCCCCAATGCGGCGATCATAACGAAGATTCGCATCGATACCGGAAGTTTTAAACGTTGAAACGTTAATCAACTGACCATTAACGGTACGAAGCCGACCATCAGTCCCACGAATTACGTTATCGCAGAATACTGGATTCCCAGTAAGAAGGCACTGCTGCACACTTGTTTGGCGACCCAGGGTTGCAATCGCATCTTCGACCTTAATCTTAAAATAGTCGACCGTGAGACTTAAACCTGGAACCTGAAGAGGCGCCACTACTGCGCCCAATGTCAGCGTCTTTGCCGTCTCTTCGTTAAGATCGGTATTTCCGCCGACAAAGCCATTAACGGACTGCTGTTGGGATAGAGTATAGCTAAACGTTCCATTTGCGGCGATATCAGCTGCAATGGCCGGAATGGCACGACAGGCTGCACCATATCCTCCCGGATTATTTGAAGCAGTCACGCCATTACATGGATCAGTAATGGATGCAAAGGTCTCGTTTGGCGGGGTGAACAGCTCGCTGATGTTAGGAGCCCGGTTTGCATTAGCATATACACCGCGGAAGCGCAGACCTGTAAATGGCTCGAATTCAGCACCAGCGTTCCAGCTCACGACGGTTCCAATTGTCGAATAATCCGACACCCGGATTGCACCAGTAAGACCCAAGTAATTGACGAACTGGTCCTTTAAAAGAGGAAGATTGACTTCACCAAAGCCTTCAATGACGTCAAATTGACCTTTAAGATCTTGAGTAACGTTGCCAATATTCAGACCCGCGTTAGTCAATACGTCGTTATCGGCAAAAGTTTTTTCCTTACGATATTCCACACCCAAAGCGATACCTAGATCGCCGGCCCACAGGGTTACAGGCGAGCCGGAAATGCTAGCACTGACGACATGCTGCGTGTTGGTGATATCCAAACTACGAGGAGTATCAGATTGAACGTAAGCCGAAGCCGCTTCACTCGCTGTACCAGCTCCGAAGAGGTTAAGCGGTGCACAACCTTCGGCGCGAGCGGCTACACTGCGGCAAACGATTTCACCGGAAGGCAAGCGAATGGCATCAAGGGCGTTTGCGATACGGCTTTTAACAGCCGTTTCGCTCTCCGTGTAATCCTTAAACTGGCCAAAGACATAGCTGAGATCGTAGTTCCAGCCACCAGCGAAGTCGCCACGTAAGCCGGTAGCAATACGATAAACATCGCGATCATTTTTGTTGCTGCGGTCGAACACCTCATTGAAACGACGCTGAGCTGCAATGCCAGTAATATCATTAGCAGGATTGGCGTCTGAATTCCTCGCGGCAATAACCGCCTGAATAGCTGCTGGGATGAAGGGGTTATCAATCGCAATAACTTGCGGGATGTCTTGCGTTGCGATTGGGCCAATCGCAATTGCAGACGGTTCCAGTCGTGACCTTGACTTAGTCTTGGCATAGGTACCCTCGGCAAAAAGCTCCAGGTTGTCAGTCAGGTCATATCTGACGATAGCACTGCCGAGCAATCTCTCAACCGGCACTGCGATGTAGCGCTCAGCGTTACGATTGAACCCGGCTCCACGACCTGTAATCAGATTATTATTGGGATCAAAACTGAAGTTCGGGGTACTCCCCACTGCACCTGCAGTATTCACATAATAAAACTGGCCTTGGGGACCATAAATGCTGTATGACGCGGGGCCACAGATAATGCCGGCGGCATTTCCCAAGGGCGTACCGCAGTCTTGATCTGAAATGTCACGCTTGCGGGAAAGCAAACCTGTATCCTTATCATAGGACAAGTGAGCGATCACTGAGCCCCTGTCACCCATGAAGGTTGTCCCACCGGTCGCACCCACATAATAACGAGGATTATCCCCCTCATCTGTAATATTATACTGCGAACGGATCGAGATGCCCTCAATCTTATCCCTGAGGATAAAGTTCACGACACCAGCTATAGCGTCCGAACCATAGACGGAAGATGCACCGCCGGTTACGGTTTCGACGCGTTCGATGAATTCAGCAGGGATGTTGTTGACGTCAACAGCAGACGTACCAGCAAGACCCGCAATAAAGCGTCGACCATTGACAAGGGTCAACGTACGATTACCACCAAGGTTACGCAGATTGAGGGTAGCGACACCATTGCCTGAGGTCAAGAAATTGGTGTTAGTACGAGTGTTGCCTACGCCAAATTGCGGCAACTCTGTAAGGGTATCCTGGATATTCGTCGCCGCATCGGCTTGAATGTCTTGTGATCCAATGACAGTTACTGGGACGATTGAGTCCAGGTCTGGCCGTGCGATACGAGAGCCCGTAACCACGATGGCATCAGGCTCGTCCTGGGCAGCCTGCTCCTCCGTTGCAGAAGGCGCTTCTTGCGCAGCCAGCGGAGCAGCGGCAAAGGCGCATCCGGCAATAACCGTTGACGCCAAAAGAGAGCGCGTCATTTGCATTTTCATTCTGGTATCCCCCTAAACACATAACTGATAATGGAGAGCGGCAGGTTATCCGCTGGCTCAAAAGTTACAATTGCTTCGCTGCAATGGAACCATATTTGGATGGAGTGTAACTTGTTTGTCACACCCTCACTACAGAGATAACCAAAATTCAACATCTATCCTGTTGAGTGCATTGGGTATATCTCTTACCAAGAGTAGTCAGCAACTCATACTGCGACAAACCCGATTGCATTGAGGCTCTCAGCAAGTTCAGATCAATTTCCACCCAGTTGTTTTCGTACGGATCTGTAGCTCGATCGACTAAAATTGTAGTGAGGTCCATAGAAACCGTCCCTGCAACTGGAAGCAATTCCCCCATGATTCTCGCATGCCCATTATTGGAGAACCTCCTTGAATATCCGTCTGCATAACCAAGGTTGAGGATCGCCACTTCCATATCGTGTGGTGCAGTGAAGGTAGCATTGTAGCCGATCGTATCACCTGCTTTCACTTTACGACGCTGGACCACTTGTGCCTCCACCGTGAAGACCGACCGGACATACCCTTCCGCCTCCCGCCGCGGAATGCCGCCGTATAGGGCAAGGCCGGGGCGGGTGAGGTTGAAATGGTAATCGGGGCCCAGGCAAATGCCTGCGCTGTTGGCGAGACTGTAGCGGCGGGCGTTTACTTTGTTAGCGGCAGCGCGAAAGACTGTGAGTTGTCTTTCGTTTTGCGGCACGTCTTCGTCGGCCGAGGCCAAATGGCTGTGCAGGGTCTCGATCCTTAATCCATCCAGCAGCCCGCTCACCGCCTCCTCCGGCGTCAGGCCGAGGCGGTTCATGCCGGTGTCCACCATCACGTCGCACGGGCGGTCCGGGGCGATCTCCTTCCAGCGGCGCACCTGCTCCGGGCTGTTGAGGACGGGGCGAGCGGGAAAATCCGCGGCGTAGGCGGCGTCTTCGCGCGATACGCCGTGCAGGATGCATAGGGATGCATCCCCGCCAATCAGCGGCAGCAGGGGCTGGGCTTCGGCGTAGGTCGTCACGAAAAAATCGCGGCATCCCGCCTCCAGCAAGGCTGGAACTACCCGCTCCGCGCCGAGGCCATAGGCATTCGCCTTCACCGCCGCGCCGCATGCGGCGGTGCCGCTCATTTTGTCCAGCCATCGCCAGTTGGCCTGGATGGCGGAAAGGTCGATGGTCAGGCGGAGCGGTTTATGGGGCTGGATCACAGGGGCGGGAATAGCCGGTCCAGGGCCCTAGTCCAACTCCCTTCCAGCGGTTTCGGGCAGCCAGAAGAAAGTCACGGCAAGCGCCATCGCGACCACGCCGATCGTATACCAGAGGCCTGCAAAGGGATCGCCGGTGCGCGCCACGATATATTGGCTGATGAAGGGGAGGAAGCCGCCGAAATAGCCGGTGCCGATATGATAGGGGATCGACATGGAGGTGTAGCGGGTGCGCGCCGGAAAAAGCTCGACCAGCAACGCCGCGACGGGACCGAACGTCATGCCCGACAGGAAACCGATGACGGTGATGGCAAGAACGAGCTGCCACAGCCGCCCGGCCGGGGGGACGATCTTGTCCAGCGGGTAGCCGGCGGCCTTCAGCGCCGCATCCAGCGCGGCAGGGTCGGACGCTTGAACTTCGGTTCCGCCGATCGTGACGGCAGGCGCGGCGCGCGGGGCTTCGACCTTCGCATAGGCGACGCCCTTTTTCGACAGAATGTCGAGGATTCGGCCGCATGCCGTCGTCTGCCCGCCCGTCGCGAACGGATCGTAGCGGCAATCCGATCCCGTCACCACCACGGGGCTCCGCTCCATTGCCGCGGAGAGGCCAGGATTGGCGATATTCGCCATCCAGTGGAACAGCGGGAACATGAGGAGAATGGTGAGGGCATAGCCGATGACGATCGGCTTCCGGCGGCCGACCTTGTCGGACAGCCAGCCGAACAGGAGGAACCAGAAAACGCTGATCGCGGCCGCGATGCCGATTACGATGCGGGCTGTCGTATCGTCGATGCGCAGCGTGTTCTGGAGGAAATAGAGCGCCTGGAACTGGGCCGTGTACCAGATGACGGTCAGGCCCGCCGCGATGCCGAACAGGGCGACGAGAACCATCTTCACCTTCGGCCAGCTGTCGAAGCTCTCGCGCAAGGGATTGCGCGCGACTTCGCCCGCTTCCTTCATCGCCTGGAAGACCGGGCTTTCCTTCAATTTCAGCCTCACCCAGAGCGAGATGGCGAGGAGGACGAGCGAGAAGAGGAAGGGCACGCGCCAGCCCCAGGCTTCCCATTGCACGGGGTCGACGAAGGCACCGGAGACGAGCACGACGGCGAGGCTCAAGAGGAAGCCGCCGATCACGCTCGCCTGGATGAAGCTGGTGTAGAAACCGCGCTTGTCGCGGGGCGCATGCTCCGCGACGTAGACGGCGGCGCCGCCATATTCGCCGCCGAGCGCAAGTCCTTGCGCCAAGCGGCAGATGACGAGCAGGATCGGCGCGGCGATGCCGATCTGCGCGTAGGTCGGCAGCATGCCCACCGCCGCGGTCGCGACGCCCATCAGGGTGATGGTGACGAGGAAGGTGTATTTCCGCCCCAGTCTGTCGCCCAGATAGCCGAAGAAGATGGCGCCCAAGGGCCGAACGCCGAAGCCCGCGCCGAAGGTGGCAAGAGCGAGCAGGAATCCCGCCGTTTCGTTCGCGGCCGGAAAGAAGAGCTTGGCGATCAGGACCGCAAGCGTGCCGTAGACGAAGAAATCATACCATTCGAACACGGTGCCCAATGCCGATGCAAAGATCACCAGGCGGTCGCGCTTCGCGTCCACGACGAAATCGCCGGCCACAGCTGTTGCCATATCCCCTGCCCTCTCCCGTTCTTTCCGGCGAGATTGGCGGGCCGTTCCGCTTTAGGCAAGCGTCAGCCGAGCGCGGCGTGCGCCTTTTCCCAATTGCGCCCGTCGAAAGGCTGCGCGGTGACGGTCAAGCCGCCCGGATTGCCGACCGCATTGAAGTTCACGCTCCACGCGTCCGGGTGGGAGCGCGGCTGGTAAAAGCTTTTCACGCCGCATGTGCCGCAGAACAGATGGTCCGCGGCGCCAGTGCCGAATTTATAGCTGGTCAAGGCGTCCACGCCGGACATAAGCCGGAAATCGGCATGCGGCACGATCAGATGCCGGAATCCCGTCATCCCGCAGATCGAGCAATTGCAATCGAGAATTTCGACCGCGCCTGCAACCTCCGCCTCGAAACGGACGGCGCCGCAATGGCATCCGCCGGTGATCCTCATCGCACGCATCCCGTCAGAACAGCCGCGCGCCGTTCGGCACCGGGCGGTCGGGGCGGGTCAGGACAACGGCGCCATTGTCGTCGGGAAAGCCGACGGTCAGCACTTCGGACATGAACGGGCCGATCTGCCGCGGCGGAAAATTCACCACGGCGGCGACCTGCGTGCCGATGAGGTCTTCGGCCCGGTAATGGTCGACAATCTGGGCGCTGGATTTCCGGATACCGATGCCGGGACCGAAATCGATCTTGAGCTTCCAGGCGGGCTTGCGCGCTTCCGGGAAGGATTCGACCTCGACGATCGTGCCGGCGCGGATGTCGACCTTCAGAAAGGCATCGAAATCGATGAGGCCGGCCGGAGGATCGGAGGACTTATGCATCACTCCACCGTGACGGATTTCGCCAGGTTCCTCGGCTGGTCGACATCCGTCCCCTTCGCCACGGCGACATGATAGGCGAGGAGTTGGATCGGGATGGCGTAGACGAGCGGCGCGATCAGCGGGTGGACCTTCGGCATTTCGATGGTCGCGATCGTGCCTTCGCTGGCTTGGGCAAGGCCTTCGGCGTCCGAGATCAGCACCACCTTGCCGCCGCGCGCCTGGACTTCCTGCATGTTCGATACGGTCTTTTCGAAAAGCGGGCCGGAGGGCGCGAGGACGATGACGGGGACGTTGTCGTCGATGAGGGCGATGGGACCGTGCTTCATCTCGCCCGCCGCATAGCCTTCGGCATGGATGTAGCTGATTTCCTTCAGCTTCAGCGCGCCTTCCATGGCCATCGGATAATCCGGGCCGCGTCCGAGATAGAGGACGTCGCGCGCTTTGGCGATGAGGGGAGCCATCGCCTCGATATCCGGATCGTGGGCGAGCGCGGCATTCATTGCGGCGGGTGCTTCGGTCAGGTGGAGGACGATGTCTTTCTCTTCCTCTTCGCTGAGCTTGCCTTTTTCGCAAGCGACGCGGGCGGCGAGGGCGGCGAGAACGGCGAGCTGGCAAGTAAAGGCCTTGGTCGAGGCGACACCGATTTCAGGGCCGGCATGGGTGGGCAGGAGAAGATCCGCTTCGCGCGCCATCGAGCTGGTGGGGACGTTCACGACCACCGCAACCTTCTGCCCTTGTTCGCGGGCATGGCGGAGAGCGGCCAAGGTATCCGCAGTCTCGCCCGACTGCGAGATGAAGAGAGCAAGACCGCCCGGCTCCAGTACCGGCTGGCGATAGCGGAACTCCGAAGCGATATCGAGCTCGACCGGCACGCGGGCGAACTGTTCCAGCCAATATTTGGCGACCATGCCCGCATAGAAGCTCGTGCCGCAGGCGACGATGGTGATGCGCGGCACGTCGGCGAAGCTGAACGTCATGTCCGGCAGCGCGACCTGCTGCTCGAAGGGGCGGATGTAGGTCTGGAGCGTCTGGGCGACCACGATCGGCTGCTCGTAAATTTCCTTCTGCATATAATGGCGGTGATTGCCCTTCTCGATCGCCGCCGCGCTGGCCCCGGAGAGCGTGACCGGGCGTTCGACGGGATTGTCGTCGCGGTCGTAGATTTGCGTGCCGTCGCGGGTGATGACGACCCAATCGCCTTCTTCGAGATAGCTGATCTTCTGGGTGAGCGGCGCCAAGGCGAGAGCGTCGGAACCGAGATAAGTTTCGCCCTCGCCATAACCGACGACGAGCGGCGAGCCGAGGCGCGCGCCGATCAGCATGTCCGGATGCTGGCGGAACAGGATCGCGAGGCTGAAGGCCCCGTGAAGGCGCTTCAGGATCGTCGCGACCGCGTCCTTGGGCGAAGCGCCGCGCTCGACTTCGCGGCTGACGAGGTGGGCGACGACTTCGGTGTCGGTCTGGCTGGTGAAGGTGCGGCCATCGGCGATCAGTTCTTCGCGAAGCGGACGGAAATTCTCGATGATGCCGTTGTGAACGAGCGCGACTTCGTCCGTCGCGTGCGGATGCGCATTGTCGCGGGTCGGCGCGCCATGGGTCGCCCAGCGCGTGTGGGCGATGCCGACCGTGCCGGGCAATGGCGCGGCGTCCAGTTCGCGGGCGAGATTGTCGAGCTTCCCTTCGGCACGGCGGCGCTCCAGACAGCCATCGACGATGGTACAGAGACCGGCCGAGTCATAACCGCGATATTCGAGGCGGCGGAGACCTTGCAGCAGGCGATCCGACACTTCTTCCCGGCCAAGAATACCGATGATCCCGCACATATTTTCATTCCCTGATTGTGTTCCGGCGAAGGCCGGAACCCAGCTAGGCCCCGGCTTTCGCCGGGGCACAACGATGTGATTACTTGCTCTTCTTCGCCGCCATAGCCGTGCGGAAGCGGGCCGCCCAGCCGCTTCTTTCTTCCTGTTTGCCGCGTGCGATGGCGAGGGCGTCTTCGGCGACATCCTTCGTCACCACGGAGCCCGCACCGACGATGGCGCCCTTCCCCACCGCGACCGGCGCGACGAGAGCGGTGTTGGAGCCGATGAACGCCCCCTCGCCGATCACGGTGTTGTATTTGAGGAAGCCGTCATAATTGCAGGTGATGGTGCCCGCGCCGACATTGGCGTTCGCGCCGACATCGGCGTCGCCGATATAGGAAAGGTGATTGGCCTTGGCGCCCTTGCCGAAGCGACTCTTCTTCACCTCGACGAAATTGCCGATCTTGGCCTTTTCGCCGATCTCAGCCCCGGGGCGGAGGCGGGCATAGGGGCCGATCTCCGCGCCGGGTGCGACGGTCGCCCCCTCGACATGGCTGAAGGCGCGGATGGTCACGCGCTCGCCGATGCGGACGCCGGGGCCGAAAACGACGTTCGGTTCCACCACCGTATCGCGGCCAATTTCCGTGTCGTGGGAGAAGAAGACGGTTTCGGGCGCGATGAGGGTGACGCCGTCGGTCATCGCCTGGAGGCGGCGGCGGTCCTGCCACTGGCGCTCCACCTCGGCGAGCTCGGCGCGGCTGTTGATGCCCGCCACTTCCCACGGTTCGGCCTCGATGGCGGCGGAGCGGCGGCCATCAGCGGCGGCGAGGACGACGACGTCGGGAAGATAATATTCGCCCGCCGCATTGTCGTTGCCGATGCGGGCGAGGAGCGGCCAGAGATCAGCCGAGCGGATGGCAATAAGGCCCGAATTGCAGAGAGTGCAGGCGCGTTCTTCCTCGCTCGCATCCTTATGCTCGACCATTTTTTCGATGGTGCCGTCCGCGCGGGTGATGACCCGGCCGTAGGACAGGGTGTCGGCGGGACGGAAGGCGAGGACGACGCTGGCGGGCCTGTCGTCTGCGTGGAGCCGAGCCAGCATCCGCTCCATCGTCGCGCTGGTAACGAGCGGAGCATCGCCGAAAAGGATCAGGACGTCACCATCGAAACCGGCAAGGCTCTGCTCGGCTTGCTGCACCGCATGGCCTGTGCCGAGCTGCGGTTCCTGCACCACGACCGTGCCACCATGGCGCTGGGCGACCGGCTCCACCTGCTCGCGACCGCTGCCGACGACCACGACGGTGTGCGCGGGCGACAACGTGTCCACGCTGGCCAGCAAATGCTCCAGCATCGGGCGTCCGGCGATAGGGTGCAGCACTTTGTGAAGATCGGATTTCATGCGCGTGCCCTTGCCCGCGGCAAGGACGATCGCGGCGACGGCGCGTGGATTCGGCATAAGGCTCCCTGACTTGGGCCTCCATTGGCACGACAGCCTTGCCATTTCCAGAGGCGCCTATAAGCCGCGCGACCATGGTTTTTCCGTTCAACGTGGTTGCCTTCGATCTCGACGGCACGCTTGCCGACACGGCGCCCGATCTGACCGACGCGCTCAACCATGTGCTGGGGGAACTTGGGCGGCCTGGCATTCCGGCGGAGACGGTTCGGAACCTCGTCGGGCATGGGGCGCGGGCTTTGCTCCGCAAGGGCCTCGCGGTGACGGGCGGGTCGACGGAAGAACTGGTCGAACGGGGTTTCCCGCTCTTCATGGATTTTTACGGCCGCAACATCTGCAAGGGCACGGCGCCTTATCCGGGTGTGGAGGCGGCGATGGACGCGCTTGCGCAGCAAGGCGTGGCGCTCGCCCTGTGCACCAACAAGCCTGAGTCCCTCGCCGTCCAGCTGATCGACGCGCTCGGCTGGCGGGGGCGCTTTCGGTCCATCGTGGGCGGCGACACGCTGCCGGTGCGCAAGCCGGATCCGGCGCCGCTCTTCAAGGCGATCATGGATGCGGGCGGCGGACGCGCCGCATTCGTCGGCGATTCGATCACGGATGCCGATACGGCGCGGGCCGCCTCGCTGCCGCTGGTGGCGGTGAGTTTCGGCTTTTCGGATCGGCCGGTGGCTGAACTTGGCGCCAGTGCCGTGATTGATCATTTCGACGAACTGGTACCCGCTCTTTATCAGGTGAAAAGATAGGTTGTGCTCCGGCGAAGGCCGGAGCCCAGCGGCACCGACGGAAGGATTGGGCTCCGGCTTTCGCCAGAGCGCAACTGTTCACCTAACATGAAAGGCTCTAGAAGAGCCGCCATGGGGCGATACCAGCCGAAGACTGTGCTTTTGGGCCTGGCCGTCGCCATGGCGGCGATCCTGCTTACCGTTGCGCTCGGTGCATCGCTCCTCCTTTCCGTGCTGGCGCTTTTCGCCGGTGCAGCTTCGGCCCTGTTCATTACGCGCCGAGCCAGCGGCGAGGCCGAAGTGGCCGATGAAGCGCCGATCATCGCGGCACCGCCGATCGAAGCCGCGCCGATCCTCGATGCGGTGGAGGATCCCCTCCTCCTCGTCCGCGAGCGGCGCGTGGTGCTGGCGAATGCGGCGGCGCGGGCGGTGCTGGGGGAGCATATCGCGGACGCCGACGTGCGGCTCGCCATCCGGCATCCGGCGGCGGCGGAGCGGCTCGCCAATGTGGCGGAGGCGGAAGCGTCCGGCATCGAATTGCTCGGCATCGGCGGGAGCGAGCGGCGGTGGGAAATGTCGGTCGCCAGGTTGCCGGACGGTGCGCGGCTGGTGCGGCTGACCGACCGCAGCCGGGTCCATGCGGCGGAGCAGATGCGCACCGACTTCATCGCCAATGCGAGCCACGAGCTGCGGACGCCGCTCGCCACCGTGCTCGGCTTTCTCGAAACGTTGCTCGACGATCCGGATGCGCCGCCGGAAGCGCGCAATCGCTTCCTGAAGATCATGTTCGACGAGGCAACGCGGATGCGGCAGATCGTCAACGACCTTATCTCCCTCTCGCGCATCGAAGCGGAGCGTTACACATTGCCCACCGAGCCCGTGGACCTGCTTCCGGTCTTGTCCGAAGTGGACAACACCCTCGAAAATGTCGTGAAAGATCGCAAGTCCGAGATCAGGATCGAAAATCTCGCGGGTGAAACGCTGATCCCCGGCGATCCTGCGCAGCTTCACCAGCTTTTCAGCAACCTCGTCGCCAATGCGCTGAAATATGGGCGCGAGGGGCGGCCGGTGACGGTGCGGATCGAAAATTCCGGGCCGGAAATGCTGAAGGTCGACGTGATCGACGAAGGCGAAGGCATCGCGCCGGAGCATCTCCCGCGTCTTACCGAACGTTTCTACCGCGTCGATGCGGGGCGGAGCCGGTCGGTGGGCGGCACCGGCCTTGGGCTCGCCATCGTGAAGCATATCGCCGGACGCCATTTGGGGCGGCTCGATATACGTTCCACGCAAGGGATCGGAACGACTGTCAGCGTCTATTTGCCGCGCTGGACCGGAGCATTGTCATAAAAGAGTCACGCAAGTGTCACAGTAAGTGAGCCGAACGGTCTTAGGGACGCCACCAATCTCGAAGAGCGGGATTGCATGGAGGCAATATGAAGAAATCGATTCTTGCGGTCGCGACGCTGGCGCTGGCAGCCTGCGGTCAGAATAATGGCGGAGAAGGCGCGGCCGGGGACGCGCGCAACCAGATCCGCATCGTCGGATCGTCCACCGTCTATCCGTTCGCCAAGGCGGTCGCCGAGCGCTTCGCCCAGGTGAACCCGCAATTCGGCGCTCCGATCCTCGAATCGACGGGCACCGGCGCGGGCATGAAATTGTTCTGCGCGGGCGTCGGCGCTCAGCATCCCGACATCACCAACGCCTCCCGCCGCATCAAGGCGAGCGAGCTGGAAGACTGCAAGAAGAACGGCGTCAACCAGGTGGTCGAAGTGCAGGTCGGCATTGACGGCCTGGCGCTCATCGAAGCCAACAATGCCCAGCCGATGAAGCTGACCCTCGAAGACGTCTACAAGGCGCTCGCCGCCAACCCCTATGGCAAGCCGAACACCGCCAAGACCTGGCGCGACGTGAACCCGGCGCTCCCCGCTATCGCCATCCAGGTCTATGGACCGCCGCCGACTTCCGGCACCCGCGACGCGCTCGCCGAGATGATCCTCGAAAAGGGTTGCAATCAGAACGCCGAGATGAAGGCCCTGAAGGACAGCGATTCCGACAGGCATAAGGACATCTGCACCAAGGTCCGCGAAGACGGCGCCTATGTGGAAGCGGGCGAGAACGACAACCTGCTCGTCCAGAAGGTCGCTGCCAATCCGGGCGCCATCGGCGTGATGGGCTACAGCTTCCTCGAGGAAAATGCCGACAAGGTGCGCGGCCTGCCGCTGAACGGCGTCGCGCCGACCGCGGCGACCATCGCCTCTTTCGACTATCCGGGCGCCCGTCCACTCTTCATCTATGTGAAGGGCGAGCATGTGAACGCCATTCCGGGCATCAAGGAATTCCTCGCCGAATTCGCCAAGGCCTGGACGCCAAGCGGTTACCTCGCCCAGCACGGCCTCATCCCCTCGCCCGCCGACGCGCAGGCGAAGGCGCTGGCGGCATCCACCGGCCTGACGCCGGTTCAGGCCAGCGAATTGAAGTAAGCATGGAAGCAGGCCTCCGCCACACTCCCTTAATGTGCTCCTGCGAAAGCAGGAGCCCAGAGGATGGCGCCGACTGGGCTCCTGCTTTCGCAGGAGCACGGAAAGCGGCGGAGGCCTGCTGACATGTCGCTTATTGCCATCGCCTTGATGATCCTTGGGCTGGGCCTCGTGGCCTGGCTGACGGCACGGGCGCGCGCTTCCGCCCTAGCGCGGACGGATGCAGGGCGGCTTCATTCCCTTCCCTCCTATCACGGCTGGTATGTCGCGCTTTGGGCGATCGTCCCGGCCCTTCTGTTTCTCGCCGTCTGGAGTTCCTTTTCCGGCGGCCTGGTGACGCAGGCGGTGCTGGACAGCCCCGCTGCCGTTGGGCTTCCCGCCGAACCGATGCAGCGCGGCGCGATCCTCGCCGAAGCGCGGGGCGTCGCCGAAGGCACGGTACCGGGCGCTTTCAACCCGATGTCGAACGCGCTCGCTCCGGCCTATAAGGACGCGATCTTCCAATATGGCCTGATCGGCGCCGGCGCGGCCCTTTTGCTCGCCTTCGCGGGCGGCGCCTTCGCCTTTACACGCGTGTCGCCGCATTTCCGGGCGCGGACGAAGGTGGAGCGGCTGGTGATGGGCGCATTGCTCGTCGCCTCGCTGGTCGCGATCCTGACGACGCTCGGCATCGCCCTGTCGCTGCTGTTCGAATCCCTGCGTTTCTTCGCACGCGTTTCGCCGGTCGAGTTCCTGTTCGGCACCACCTGGAGCCCGCAGACGGCGATCCGCGCCGATCAGGCGGGATCGTCCGGTGCGTTCGGGGCGGTGCCGCTCTTCTGGGGCACGATCTTCATCGGCGCGATCATCGCGATGATCGTTGCCATTCCGCTCGGCCTGATGAGCGCCATCTTCCTCACCCAATATGCCGCGCCGCGCACGCGCAAGGTGATGAAACCCTTGCTCGAGGTGCTCGCGGGCGTGCCGACCGTAGTCTACGGCTATTTCGCGGCCCTGACCGTCGCGCCCGCCATTCGCGATTTCGCCGTGTCGGTCGGCATTCCGGGCGCTTCGTCGGAATCGGCTTTGGCGGCAGGTCTCGTGATGGGCATCATGATCATCCCGTTCGTCTCCTCCATGGCCGACGACAGCATCGCCGCCGTGCCCCAGGCCATGCGCGACGGGTCTCTGGCGTTGGGTGCCACGAAGTCCGAAACGATCAAAAAGGTGCTGCTGCCCGCAGCCCTCTCTGGCGTGGTCGGCGGCGTGCTGCTCGCCGTTAGCCGCGCGATCGGCGAGACGATGATCGTGGTGATGGCGGCGGGGCTTGCCGCGAACCTCACCGTCAATCCGTTCGAAAGCGTGACGACGGTCACCACCCAGATCGTCCAGCTGCTGACCGGCGACCAGGAGTTCGACAGCGCCAAGACCCTGTCCGCCTTCGCGCTTGGGCTGGTGCTGTTCATCGTCACCCTGCTCCTCAACATCGTCGCGCTGCGCGTCGTGAAGAAATATCGGGAAGCGTATGAATAAGCCCGTGGCCATGAACGGGCCGCAGCCCACCGACTGGCGGAGCGACGCGATGCAACGCCGCATCCGGCGGCGCTATGCGGCCGAGCGGCGCTTCAAGGCGGTCGGCTTCGGCGCGGTTTTGCTGTCGGCCGCGTTCCTCGCCTTCCTGCTCGTCACCATGCTGTCGAACGGTCTTAGGGGATTTACCCAGACCGAGGTGCGGCTGGACATGAACTTCCCGGCCAGCACTTTGATCCTCGATCCGCAAGTGCTGCGCGGCCCGGGCGCCGACGCGGCGTTGGCGGCGGCGGATATCGACGGCGCGGTGCGTGCGGCCGCCACCGCACAATATGGCGCGGACGGCGCGAACCTGCTGTCGAACGGCGCATGGCTGCGCGTGCGCGAGGCGATCAAGGCCGATCCTTCCGTGCTGGAGCGCACCGAGACACTTTGGCTTCCGGCCTCCAGCGGCCTTGACCTCGCCGCCAAGAGCGACGGCACTCCGGAGGACGAACAACGTTATCGGACGCTGGACGCCCGCGATGCGGTCAAGACCGGGATCAACTGGGGCTTCCTGACCGGCGCCGACGCGACCGATCCGACGCTCGTCGGCATCTGGGGCGCGTTCAAGGGATCGCTGCTGACCATGCTGGTGACGCTGGCCCTCGCCTTCCCGATCGGCGTGCTCTCCGCCGTCTATCTCGAAGAATATGCACCCCGGAATCGCTGGACCGACCTCATCGAAGTATCGATCAACAACCTCGCGGCGGTGCCGTCGATCATCTTTGGCCTGCTCGGGCTCGCGGTGTTCCTCAATTTCATGCACCTGCCGCGTTCGGCGCCGCTGGTCGGCGGCCTGACGCTGGCCCTGATGACCATGCCCGTCATCGTCATTGCGGGCCGCAACGCGATCAAATCGGTGCCGCCGTCGATCCGCGACGCGGCGCTCGGCATCGGCGCGAGCCCGGTGCAGGTCGTGTTTCACCACGTCCTGCCGCTCGCCCTCCCCGGCATCCTCACCGGCACGATCATCGGCATGGCCCGCGCCTTGGGCGAGACGGCGCCGCTGCTGATGATCGGCATGCGCGCCTTCATCGCCTCGCCTCCGGGCGGGATCAGCGAGCCCGCGACCGTGCTGCCGGTGCAGATCTTCCTGTGGTCGGACGAGGTCAGCCGCGGGTTCGTGGAGAAGACGTCGGCGGGGATCATCGTCCTCCTCGTCTTCCTGCTCGCGATGAACGGCCTCGCCATCTACCTACGCAACAAGTTCGAGAGACGCTGGTGAACGCAATGACCGACATTTCCACGCCGAAGATGACCGCGCGCGGCATCAACGTCTTTTATGGCGACAAACAGGCGATCAACGATGTCTCAATCGACATCACTCAGGAGGACGTGACCGCCTTCATCGGCCCGTCGGGCTGCGGCAAATCGACCTTCCTGCGCACCTTGAACCGCATGAACGACACCATCGCCAATGCCCGCGTCGAGGGGCAAATCGCGCTGGACGGCGAGGACATTTACGCCTCGTCGATGGATGTGGTGCAGCTCCGCGCCCGGGTCGGCATGGTGTTTCAGAAGCCCAATCCCTTTCCCAAGTCGATCTATGAGAATGTCGCCTACGGGCCACGCATCCATGGCCTCGCGACGGGCAAGGCGGAACTCGATCAGATCGTCGAAAAGTCGCTGCGCCGCGCGGGTTTGTGGGATGAAGTGAAGGACCGCCTGGCCGAAAGCGGCACCGCCCTCTCCGGCGGCCAGCAGCAGCGCCTCTGCATCGCGCGCGCCATCGCGGTGAACCCGGAAGTGATCCTGATGGACGAGCCTTGCTCGGCGCTCGATCCGATCGCGACGGCGAAGATCGAGGAGCTGATCCACGAACTGCGCGGCCGCTACGCCATCGCCATCGTCACCCACAACATGCAGCAGGCGGCGCGCGTATCGCAGCGCACGGCCTTCTTCCACCTCGGCACGCTCGTCGAATATGGCGACACGTCGGAAATCTTCACCAATCCGCGCGAAACCCGCACCAAGGATTATATCACCGGCCGCTACGGCTGAGAAGGATCACGACCATGGCCAGCAGTGGACATACGATCAAGGCGTTCGACGACGAGCTCGACCAGTTGCGCGGCAGCATCGCGCAGATGGGCGGCCTTGCCGAGGAAGCGATCAAGGAAGCGATGCGGGCGCTCGTCCAGCGCGACACCGAGGCCGCCGCGCGGGTCGTCGAAAACGACAAGAAGATCGACGCTCTCGAAGCAGAGGTGGAGCGCACCGCCGTCCAGATCATCGCCCTCCGCGCGCCGATGGCCGACGACCTGCGCGATGTGGTCGCCGCGCTGAAGATCGCGGGCGTGGTCGAACGGATCGGCGATTATGCCAAGAATATCGCCAAGCGCGTGCCGGTGCTGGAGCAGATGGGGAAGATTGCCCCCCTCGCCCTCCTCCCCGAAATGGGCCGGATCGCGGGCGAGATGGTCGGCAACGTGCTGAACGCCTTCGCCGCGCGCGATGCCCAGGCCGCGCTTGCCGTCTGCGAGCGGGACGAGGCGCTCGACAATTTCTACAACAGCATCTTCCGGACGCTCCTCACCTTCATGATGGAAAATCCGAACAACATCACGCAGGCGACCCATCTCCTCTTCATCGCGAAGAATCTGGAGCGGGTCGGCGATCACGCCACCAACGTCGCCGAAATGGTCTATTTCGCCGCGACGGGCGAGAAGATGGCCGAGCGCTCCAAGGGCGCGGACCCCGCCGAGGGCTGAAGAGATGGCCAAGGGGCGCATCCTTCTCGTCGAGGACGACCAGAGCCTGGCCGAGCTTTTGACATACAATCTTGAGCGCGAGGAATTCGAGGTCGAGCATACGACGGACGGCGACGAGGCGCTGATGCTCGCCCAGGAAAGCCCGCCCGATCTCGTCCTGCTCGACTGGATGATCGAGGGTGTGTCGGGCATTGAGGTCTGCCGCCGCCTCCGCCGCTATCCGGAAACCGCCAACGTGCCGATCATCATGCTGACGGCGCGCGGCGAGGAACCGGACCGGCTACGCGGTTTCGAAACCGGCGCCGACGATTATGTCGTGAAGCCCTTCTCGCCCAAGGAATTGGTCGCCCGCGTCGGCGCGGTGCTGCGCCGCGTGCGGCCCGCATTGGCGGGGGAACAACTTGCTTACGCGGACATCGAAATGGACATCGTCAGCCACAAGGTGAAGCGCGGCGGCGAAACAATCGCCCTTGGTCCCACCGAATTTCGACTTCTGAAGCATTTCCTGGAGCATCCCGGCCGCGTCTTCTCCCGCGAGCGGTTGCTCGACAGCGTCTGGGGGCGCGAAAGCGACATCGAAGCCCGGACCGTCGACGTCCATATCCGCCGCCTCCGCAAGGCGATCAACGAAGGGGGCCGGGCGGACATCATCCGCACCGTCCGCTCGGCGGGCTATGCGCTCGACAGCGAAGACAGGCTCTAGGGGATAAAATCCGCGCCAGCATCGTTGGAGGCACGGAGGGGCTGAATGGCCGGCCCTCGGGCCGCTAGGAGGTCTGATGAAGACGATGCTTTTCACCGCCGCGCTGCTGATCGGCGGCGCCGCTCTTGCACAGGATACGAAGACAAGCGAAATCAAATCGGAAACCGAGGCCGAGGTCCAGACCACGGCCGAGACACCCCCCGCCACCACGGACACCACGACACGCATGACCACGCGGGAAGGCATCACCGCCGAAGGCACCGATCCGTCAGGCGTTGCCGTAGCGCCTCCGGGCACCAACATGGTCGCTACCCCCGCCGGTGGTGGCGTCGTGGTCGATCCAAATCAGAGCGCGGCCTTCACGACGCGGGCGGCAACCAAGGATTATCCGCGCTGTTCGCGCACCGTGACCGATAATTGCGTGCAAGGACGGCCGCGTCGCTGAGGCAAAGCGGAGTATATCAGCCAGCTGTATTGCCGTTATATAACAGCAATGCTATGATGCGCCTTCCTTAGGGAGGAAAGCATGTATAGCGAAAGCGATCTGGAAGCGGCTGTAGCGGCGGGAGCGATGAGCCCCGATGCCGCCATTCGCCTGCGCAACTTCGTGGCCGAGAGCCGCGCCATGCCAGCGGTGGACGAGGAACATTTCCGTCTCCTGACCGGCTTCAACGACATCTTCGTGTCCATCGCGGCGGCGATCCTGCTCGTCGCCATGGGCTGGATCGGCAACGCGATCCCGCCGCAGGTGGAGGTGGGCGGCCCGTCGCCCTTTACCGGCCTGCTCGTGGCGGCGACCGCGTGGGGCCTCGCCGAATTTTTCACCCGCAAGCGGCGCATGGCGCTGCCCAGCATCATCCTGCTTATCGCCTTTATCGGCGGCATCTTCGGCGCCACGGGCTTCACGCTCGTCCTGGCGATCGGCGAGGAGACCCTGCAAAACAACGAGCCACTCGTCGCGCTTGTCGCGGCCGGAGCGGCGGCGGTCGCGGCGGCGGGCGCCTGGCTGCATTGGCGGCGATTCCGCGTGCCGATCACCGTCGCTGCGGGGGTGCTGGCCCTTGTCGGCCTGGTATTGGCGCTGATCGCTTATGTAGTTGGCGATGTGCCGGAACTGCAGAACATTCTGCTTGGCTTTGGTCTGGCGCTCGGCGTCGGCGTATTCCTACTCGCCATGTGGTGGGACGGGTCCGACCCGCGCCGGGAGACGCGGCGGTCGGACGTCGCCTTCTGGCTGCATCTTCTCGCCGCGCCGCTGATCGTCCATCCGGTCTTCAGCCTGCTCGGCCTCAACGACGGTCATGCCACCACCGGCGAAGCGGTCGTCGTGCTGGCGGTCTATGTCGCGCTTGGCCTCACCGCCATCGCGATCGACAGGCGGGCCCTGCTCGTATCGGCCCTCGCTTATGTTCTCTGGGCATTGAACGATCTGTTCGAGCGGTTCGGGGCGGTGGAGCTGAGCTTCGCCTTCACGGCGCTCATCATCGGATCGGCCCTGCTTCTGCTTTCCGCCTTCTGGCATACGGCACGGACGAATGTGGTGCGGGCATTGCCGGGGGGCCTTCAGGCCCGGCTGCCGGTGCTGGATCGGGTCAGCCCGCTACCAGCTTCATAAGGCGGCGTTCGATCGGTGCGAGAACGGGGCCGAGTTCATGGCCCCGTTTGAGCACCACGCCATGTTCCCCGATCAGCGCCCACATGCCTTGCCGGTTGCGCAAGGCCGGGCGCTTTTCGATTCTGACCTCCGGATGCTCGGCGGAGCGGCGGAAGGCGGCGAAGGACGCCGCTTCCTTGCCGAATTCCATCGCATAATCCTTCCAGTGACCGGCGGCGACCATGCGGCCGTACAGATCGACGATGCGGTTCAGTTCGCGTCGTTCGAAAGCGACCTGGCTTAGCGGCGCGGATGCGGGAAATGAGGTGATGTCGCCCATCAGGCGCGATCCCGCCTTCCTTCATCGCGCGCATCAATCATCTCCTGCAATTTTTTTCGCAACTGCTCGATCTCGCATTGCAGGATTTCCAGCTTCTGGGTGGCGGGATCGAAGGCTTCGGAGCAGGGGGTGCCATAAGGCACGAAATTCTTCGCATAATCCTGCGCGTCGAGCAGGGTGGAGCGCGCCGGAATGCCGATCATCGTCGCGCCTTCCGGCACGTCCTTCGTCACCACCGCATTGGCGCCGACCCGGGCACGGTCGCCGACATGGATCGGCCCCAGCACCTGCGCGCCCGAGCCGATGATGACATTGTCGCCGATGGTCGGATGGCGATGCCCCGCCTCCCCGCCCGCCGGATTGGTGCCGCCGAGGGTGACGTTCTGATAGATGGTGACGTTATCGCCGATCACCGCCGTCTCACCGATCACGGTGAAGCCATGATCGATAAAGAAATTGCGGCCGATCTTGGCGCCGGGATGAATGTCGATGGCAGTGAGGAAACGGGCGAGATGGTTGATAAGCCGAGCGAGGAAATAAAGCTCGCCCTTGTAAAGCCAGTGTCCGACGCGGTGGAAAGCCAAGGCCCAGACGCCAGGATAGAGCAGAATTTCCCAACGGGACCGCGGGGCGGGATCGCGCGCCTTAACAGAATCGAGATAGGCGACGAGTCCAAACAGCATAGATCAACCCGCGATGGTTTCGGTCTGGATCGAAGATAGGATGAGGCCCATCCGATTGCCAGCGGCACGATCAGGGCTGCATTTCATCGATAGAATTGATAAGTTGCAGCGATCTGATCGAGGCCGCCGATGAACACCTATCTCCCGACCCTGAAACAGTTGCAATATCTCGTTGCGCTAAAGGATCACGGCCATTTCGGCCGCGCCGCCGAAGCCTGCTTCGTCACGCAATCGACCCTGTCGGCGGGCCTTCGCGAGCTGGAATCGCTGATCGGCATCACCCTTGTCGAACGCACGCGCCGCGTCGTGCGTTTCACGCCGCTGGGCCTGCGCATCGCCGAGAAAGCGGAGCGGGTGTTGCGCGAGGTGGACGAACTGGCCGACATGGCGCGCGCCGCCGGAAAGCCGCTTGCCGGTGAATTGCGGCTCAGCGTCATTCCGACCATCGCGCCTTTCCTGCTGCCCCGTCTCCTTCCGCGCTTGCGCCAGCAATGGCCGGAGCTGAAGCTGTTCTTGCGCGAGGAAACGAGCCAAGCCGCGTGCGATTCCCTGCATCGCGGCCATGTCGACTGCGTCCTTCTCGCCCTTCCTTATGCATGCGGCGAGGTTGAAAATGCCGACCTGTTCGAGGATCGGCTATTCGTCGCCTTTCCGCCGGGCGAGCAGCCGCCCGCCCATGTCACGCCCGCCAGCATTGACGAGCATCGCCTGCTGCTGCTGGAGGACGGCCATTGCCTGAAGGACCACGCGCTTGCGGCGTGCAACCGGCCCGAATTGCGGGCGGAGGCGACCATGCTCGGCACATCGCTCCACACGCTGATTCAAATGGTCGGCAATGGCCTTGGCATGACGTTGGTGCCGGAAATGGCGGTGCAATCGGGCCTGCTCGACAATACAGGGGCGACGGCGCGGCCGCTGGAGGCGGATCACCCCAGCCGCCGCATCGCCCTCATCTGGCGCAAGGGCAGCCCGCGCGTGAAAGAGTTCCGGCTGTTGGCGCAGGCTCTGAAGACGATCACTAAGGAAGGTATGGGCCGCGCAGCCTAACTTGTTCCCCGGCGAAAGCCGGGGTCCAGCCGTTCGGTCTGTGCCGCTGGGCTCCGGCTTTCGCCGGAGCACAACAGGCTTAGGCAGCCTGCGCTGCCTCTTCCTCTGGAACCTGCCGGATGAGATAATCGAAGGCCGAAAGCGCCGCTGCCGATCCCTGTCCCATGGCGATGACGATCTGCTTGTAGGGCACGGTCGTCGCGTCGCCTGCCGCGAACACGCCTTCGATCGACGTGTGGCCGCGATGGTCGATCTCGATCTCGCCGCGCTGGGTGAGCGCGACGGAGTCGGTCAGCCATTCGGTGTTCGGCACGAGGCCGATCTGAACGAATATGCCTTCCAGTTCGACGAGATGCGTGTCCTCGCTATTGCGGTCCTTGTAGGTGAGGCCGATCACCCTCTCGCCATTGCCATGCACTTCGGTCGTTAGGGCCGACGTGACCACTGTCACGTTGAGGAGGCTGTAGAGCTTGCGCTGCAGCACCGCGTCGGCGCGGAGCTGGCTGTCATATTCGATCAGCGTGACATGCGACGCGAGGCCCGCAAGGTCGATCGCCGCTTCGACGCCGCTATTGCCACCGCCGATCACCGCGACGCGCTTGCCCTTGTAGAGCGGTCCGTCGCAGTGCGGGCAATAAGCGACGCCGCGATTGCGATATTCGTCTTCGCCCGGCACGTTCATCTGCCGCCAGCGGGCGCCGGTGGACAGGATGACCGTCTTCGCCTTGAGCGACGCGCCGTTTTCCAGTTCGACAGTGGCAAGGCCGCCCGGACGATCCGCCGGAATGAGCTTGGCCGCCTTCTGAAGGTTCATGATGTCGACGTCATAATCCTTCACATGCTGCTCGAGATGCGCGGCGAGTTTCGGGCCTTCCGTGTGGGAAACGGAAATAAAATTCTCGATCGCCATGGTGTCGAGCACCTGGCCGCCGAAGCGTTCGGCGACGATTCCGGTGCGGATACCCTTGCGCGCGGCATAAATGGCCGCTGCGGCGCCCGCCGGGCCGCCCCCGACGACGAGGACGTCGAACGGCTCCTTGGCCGCGATCTTCTCGGCCGCGCGCGCCACGGCGCCGGTGTCGAGCTTGGCGAGGATCTGCTCCAGCTCCATCCGGCCCTGGCCGAAGGGCTCGCCGTTCAGGAACACGCTCGGCACCGCGAGCACCTTGCGGCTGTCCACTTCTTCCTTGAAAAGCGCCCCGTCGATGGCGACGTGGCTGATCCGGGGATTAAGGACGCTCATGAGGTTCAGCGCCTGCACCACGTCCGGGCAGTTCTGGCAGGACAGCGAGAAATAGGTTTCGAACCGGAAGTCGCCGTCCAGCGCCTTCACCTGTTCGATCACATCGTCGCTGACCTTGGGCGGATGACCGCCGACCTGCAGCAGGGCAAGAACGAGCGACGTGAATTCATGCCCCATCGGAATGCCGGCGAAGCGGACCGCGATGTCGGTTCCCGCGCGGCGGATGAGGAAAGAGGGCTTGCGGGCATCGTCATCCGAACGGATGAACGAGACGAGATCGCTCAGTGAGGCGATATCCTCGAGAAGGCTCTGCAGCTCCTTAGATTTGGCGCCATCGTCCAAGGACGCGGCCAGCTCGATCGGCATCTTCACATTGGCCAGATAGGCCTTCAGCTGCTCCTTGAGATTTGCGTCAAGCATGATGGTTTCCTGTTGCTTTGGAATGTTCCGGCGAATTGATCACTTTCGTTCCCCGGCGAAGGCCGGGGTCCAGCCGCTCGATCTGTGCCACTGGGCTCCGGGCCTTCGCCGGAGCACGCTTAAATCCAAGTGTTGCAGGCCCGGAAAGCCAGGGGGAGGGGGAGAGGCTTTCCGGGCCTACGTTCGCGGCAGAGTTAGATCTTGCCGACGAGGTCCAGCGACGGAGCGAGCGTGGTTTCACCCTCTTCCCACTTGGCCGGGCAGACTTCGCCCGGATGCGCGCGGACATATTGGGCGGCCTTGATCTTGCGGATCAATTCCTCGGCATTGCGGCCGACGCCTTCCGAGGTGATTTCGACGAGCTGTATGATGCCATCCGGGTCGACGACGAAGGTACCGCGATCGGCGAGGCCCTGGCCTTCGCGCATCACGCCGAAATTATTGGTGACGGTGCCGTTCGGGTCGCCGATCATGGTGAACTTGATCTTGCCGATGGCGGGCGAGCTGTCGTGCCATGCCTTGTGCGAGAAATGCGTGTCGGTCGAAACGCTGTAGATTTCGACGCCCAGCTGCTCGAACGTGGCGTGATTGTCGGCCAGGTCTTCAAGCTCGGTCGGGCAGACGAAGGTGAAGTCCGCCGGATAGAAGAAGAAAACCGACCATTTGCCGCGCGTATCGGCGTCCGTGACGGTCACGAACTTGCCGTCGCGGAAAGCCTGGGCGGTGAACGGTTTGATCTCGCTGTTGATGATGGACATGAGGCCTCCTGTTATTGCCAGGCCCATGTAGGAAGCGCCATGCAATCGACCAAGCGAATAAGTGCGGTTAAAGTGATCGATTTTTTCGATCAGGGTTGGCAGGCACTATCAATAGCGCAGGCTCAGCTTGTTTCTTTTCCCGTAGAGGCATAGAAATTTCAGGTGAGGAGAGTCGAGATGAAGCAGGTTTTTCGCTTGATGCCTGGCGTCGCGGCGCTCCTTCTCGCCTTTCCGGCCTTGTCGCAATCCTCGGACACCCTTACTCCGGCGCCTTCCGAAGATCCTTATGACCTCTCCCTCGGCCACAATCGTTCGCGCCTCACCGTGCCGGTCAGAGTCGATGGCCAGGGCCCTTTCAATTTCGTGATCGACACAGGCGCGGAGCGCACCGTCATCGGCTCGAGCCTTGCCGAAAAGCTCAGGCTGGCGCCGGGCCGGGGCGTCACCATGCACAGCATGAGCGGCGTCGATTTCGTGCCGACCGTTATCATCCCCCGCCTATCGGTGAGCGACAGAAAGACGGTGACCGGCATTCAGGCGCCGGCGCTCAAGGAAGCGCATCTTGGGGCGGTCGGCATGCTGGGCGTCGACAGCCTGCAGGCGCAGCGCGTGACGTTCGATTTCAAGAATAGCCGGATGACGGTGATGCCGTCGAAGGAAGCCCGCAAGAAACGGTATGGAAATGCCATCGTCGTCACGGCCCGCAGCCGCTTCGGGCGACTCGTCCTCGTCGATGCCAAACTTGACGGCCAGAAGGTTTGGGTGGTGATCGATACGGGATCGGAAGTATCGGTCGGCAACAGCGTTTTGCGCGCCAGGCTCGAAAAGCGGAAGCGGCTGAAGGAAACCGAGCCCGTCGAGATGGTGAGCGTCACGGGGGAGCGCGTGATGGCCGATTATACCCGTGCCGACGAACTCGTGTTGAGCGGCGTCACCGTCAAGGACATGCCCATTGCCTTTGCGGATGTGGCGCCTTTCGAAAAGCTGGAGCTTACCGAAAGGCCCGCTTTGCTGCTCGGCATGGACGCGCTCCGGGCGTTTTCCACAGTGTCCGTGGACTTCGCCGAGCGGAAAGTGCGCTTCATCACCTCCCAGCCGGGCGAGGACGGGAATTTCAGGCTGGCCGCCCTTCCCTGATCAATCCATGTGCTTCAAGCCGACGCGCAGATAATCCCAGCCGGTGACGAGGGTCAGCACGGCGGCCGCCCACAGGCTGACGAGGCCCGCGTCCTTGACCCACGGCCATTGCGGCACGGCGCCCGCGAAGATGAGCGCGCCGAGAGAGACAAGCTGGAACGTCGTCTTCCACTTGGCGAGCCGGCTTACGGGGACGGATACCTGAATGCCGGCAAGGAATTCGCGGAGCCCCGACACCATGATCTCGCGCAGCAGGATGATGAGCGCGGCGATGGCGTGGACGCCGGAAAGGGTGCCGATGAAGACGAGCATCAAGATGACGGCGGCAACCATGATCTTGTCGGCAATGGGATCGAGGAAGACGCCAAGCCGCGACACCGTGCCCCGTGCGCGGGCGAGATAGCCGTCGAAATAATCGGTGATGCCCATCATGCAGTAGACCGCGAAAGCCAGCGCATAATCGAACCAGCCGCCGCCCGGCCACAGCAGGAAAACCAGGATCGGCACGGTGACGATGCGCGACAAGGTCAGGATGTTGGGCAGGGAAAGCATCGAAGACAGGTCTTAGCCGCTTTTGGCGTGAAATGAACCGGATTGTTGAAGCCTTCCGTCATTGCGAGCGAAGCGCGGCAATCCAAGTGCCCCACCGATCGCTTCGTCTGTTCGCCATGACGGCCAGCCTGGGAAGCGCCTCGCCATTGGACGACCCTGAAAAGGACGCTATGAGCGGCGCCCATGATCCCTCATTCCAGCCAGTTCTGACCCATGCAGGCTTCGTTTCAGCTTCTGCGCCGCCGCCGCTTTCTGCCCTTGTTCGCGACCCAATTTCTCGGCGCGTTCAACGACAATCTCTACAAGTCGGCGATGGTGATCCTAGTCACTTATGCCATTTACAGCGACCCCACGAAGGAAGCGACGTTCAACGCCATTGCGGGCGGCCTCTTCATCCTCCCTTTCTTCCTGTTTTCCGCGCTCGCCGGGCAGCTCGCGGACTCAAGCGACAAGGCGAAGATCATTCGCATCGTCAAGACGGCCGAGATTTTCATCATGATCGCGGGCGCGGCGGGACTCTTGCTTCACAATATTCCGCTGCTGCTCACCGCCCTCTTCGCCATGGGCGTCCATTCCAGTTTCTTCGGGCCGATCAAATATGCGATCCTGCCCCAGCACCTCAAAAGCGACGAGGTCTTGGGCGGCACCGGCCTCGTCGAAGCGGGCACCTATTTCGCCATTCTGATGGGCACGATCGCGGGCGGCCTCCTCGGTCGCAATCATTATGAAATCGCGGCGGCAGGCGTCCTGTGCGTCGCGATCGTCGGCCGGATCGTCGGCGGCATGGTCCCCCCCGCCCCTCCGGAAACGGACGCCCCGCCTTTGAAGATGGACTGGCATATCGTCCGCTCGTCGATCGCGCTCGTGTCGGCCACGCTCCACATTCCCCGCCTGTTTCTGTCCATCGCCGCGATCAGCTTCTTCTGGGCGCAAGGCGCGGTGCTCGCGGCCCAATTTCCACCACTCGTCAAGAATGTGCTGGGCGCCAACGAGGAGGTCGCCACCCTGTTCCTCGCCATTTTCTCGGTCGGCGTTGCCGTGGGATCGGTGCTGATCAACCGCCTGCTCGCGGGCCGGGTGCTCGCCAAATATGCGCCCGCTGCGGCGATCGCGATGGGCCTATTCGTCCTTCATCTCTACTGGAACGTCACCCAGTGGACGCAACCCGAAAACGGGCTGATGGACCTTCATACCTTCATCCGCATCCCGCTGGCGGAATGGGTCATGTTCGACCTGTTCGGCGTCGCGGTGTCCGGCGGCATGTTCGTCGTGCCGCTTTATGCCTTCCTCACCACCACCGTGCCCAAATCGGAGACGGCGCGGACGGTGGCGGCGAACAATATCGTCAATTCGGGCGCCATGGTGCTGGCGGCGATCCTCCTTACCGTTCTCGTGCAAGCAGGCGTGTCCGTGGCCGAAACCTTGCTGATGGTTGCCATCGCCAGCATCGGCGCGGCCTGGATCGCCTGGAAGCTGCACAAGGCCTGCGACGACGAAGCCTGCCGCATCGGCTGACGCGTTAGGCGAGATAGGTGCTGAAAAAAACGAGACCGCCAAGCAACGTATAGCCGAACAGGCGCGCGTCCTCGCCCATGCTCATGGCTATTGCCCCCAAAGGCGGGTCGCGACGGGACTTGCGCCCGAAAATCAGCGGCGAACGTGTCATGCCGCTATGAATTAACGAATTATTTACCTTGTTCCCGCCGCCTCATCCATTGATCGCAAGGCGGGTGCGAATTGTCGTCAATGTCAGCGGCGCGCCGTCAAACTGAGGCGAATGCTTCTTCGCAACACCCGATCGAGCAATTCCGAACGTTGAGCGACCCAGGCATCGCTGTCGAAAATATTGACGATCCGCGCTCGAAGCGAAAAATCCGTGCCGCCCACCCTGAAACTTTTGAGCGCGCCGACGTCGAACGTCGCATAACCGGGCGCGCGAAGGCCGTCGCTTGAACGGACCCGGCGGGAACTGGCGTAATTGGCCTGGCCGTCGATCGACAAGCCATTCATGCCCGGCACCGACCAGTTCAGATTGGCCAGAGCCGTCACGTCCGAAACACCAGGCACTTCCCTCGACTGAATTCCCCGTCGAACCTGCTCGCCGGACCGGCTTGCGTCGAGATAGGCAAGACCCGCGACCATACGGAGGCTCGGCACCAATTTGCCGGTCAGCGACAATTCCAGCCCGCGGTGGCGCAAATTTCCCGAAAGCCCATAAGCGCCGTTGGCGTCGAAACCAGCAGCAGGCTTGCTGATTGTATATGCCGACGCAATCAGCGTGAAATCCGGCGTGATTGCGCCACGCGCTCCGATCTCCTGTTGCACGGCCACGACAACCGGCAAGACATCATTGGCGTTGGCCGCATTCCCGGGCGCCACGCCCGAATCCTCCAGGCCGCGCGTCCATGTGGCAAAGGCGGTCCAATAACGAGAAAAGGCTGCGGCCGCCGATAAATCATAAAGCCACGGGGATTGCACGGAGGCCGATTCGGGCAAGCCGGGGGGGCTGAAGGTGCGCTTGTTGTGGGCCTTTTGCAGGCTTCCCTTCAATCGCAGCCGGGCAAAAGAATGTTCATAGCCGATCCCGGCACTGATTTGCCGGGTGCGATCCAGGGTTTGCGGGAGGAATGGAAGCGGCGGCGGCGCGACGTCCGGCAAGCCCAGATCCTGATCGAGGATGGGAACCCTGACGGATGCTGCCGGGGCGAAGGCGGTGTAGGTTCTCCGCATCCTGATTTCGCCGAAGAACCGCCCGCTCCCGCTCGCTTTCCAGCTCGCGCCCACGGCGCCGGCATAAGCATCTGCATCGCGGGGACGATTAACGGTGATCGATGCCGATCCGGTGCCGTCCTCCTGAAGGGAGTAGAGAACGAAATCGGCGGCATTGAGGTCCAGCCTGGAATATATGAGGGAACCCATGAGGGACAGGCGATCCGTCGGCGCGAAGCGAGAGACGATTCCCGCATTGATATCCTGGCCGTCATGATCGCCCCATGCCGGGAATAATCTATTGGGATGCTTCAGGCGTGGCGGAAGGCGCTCGCCCCGCACGGCGACATTGTAATTCCCGTCGAAGTCGAAATCGTTGATACTGAAGAAAGCGGCGATCGAGCTATCCGCCACCGGCCGCACCTCGCCGATCACGCCGAACCGATAGCTTTGACCGCGAGCCCCGGACGAGCTTCGAAAATAGCTGGATTGGCCGCCGATCAGCAGGCCGCGCCGGGAGCCATCGGCCAAGGCGATCGTGCCTTCGAGCAGATTCCCGCCATAAGGCATCAACGACGCCGATACGCTCGTTTGCGGTGAATCGATCGGCGAACGAAGTCCATATTCGACGAGGCCGGTCGGCGAGGCGAAATCCGCGCCTAGAGCATTATAGCCCACCCGGGTCGTAACCCCTGACAAAAGGGGATCGACCATGTTTCCGACCCGCACGAAATAAGAGCCGGCGAGCCGGTAATTGCCCGACACTTGCAAATTGAGACCCCGAACGAGCGTTTCGGAATAAAGGCCGATCTGCTCAGTTCCAATTCGGACGCCGAATGCATCATCCGCTCTGTCCGCAGCGCGCGCGTCGCCCGTTCCGGTCGGACCGGTCTGGACGGTGCTGGCCGAGGCTATAGGCGGATTGACCAGGATGTAGAGAGGAGCAGCAAAGCCGATCAATTTGGTAGCGCTGAACAATGAACCCCCCGGTCTTCTGTCGATTTCGAAGCGGGCCGATGCCATTCAGGCACAGGGGCGAAAAGCGGCCAATCGACGAACATGCCTTTTGCGTCGATAAATCTCATCCTGTTTAATCATGGGGGGGGTAGCGCAGCGGCAAATCAAGCGAACAGGATACAATCCTGATTGGCCTCACTCGCGACCATTTCGGAAGTGTGGGAAAAGATGGTGGAGCCGAGGGGGATCGAACCCCTGACCTCTACAATGCCATTGTAGCGCTCTCCCAGCTGAGCTACGGCCCCGAACCTTTTCGCGCCGCCGGCTGGGAGCCTGACGGGCTTTGGAGGCGCTGCCTTTAGTGTAGCTGGCAGCGCCCCGCAAGTAGGCTTTTAGATTTCTTCGTCCTCGTCGCCCGGGCCGGCGACGCCGATATCGTCATCGCCGCCCAGATCGACCTCGTCGTCCGGATTTTCTTCGGCGTCCTCGTCGATTTCCAGTTCCTCGGCGGCGAGATCGGCATCATCGACCTGGCTTTCGGCGGCCTGTTTCTTCGGCGCGTCATAAGGAAGCGGCTGCTTGGACTTCAGGACAGGCTCGGGCTCCCACGATACGCCGCATTCGATGCAGGTGACCGGATCGTCCTTGCCGAGATCGTAGAAGCGGGTGGCGCATTTGGGACAAGTGCGCTTGGTGCCCCATTCAGCTTTCACCATGGGTGAGAGAGCCTCCGAAAAAGAGTGAAAAAAGCGGCCATTCCATTGCGGCACGGCCCTGTTGCGGGCGCCTTGCCATAGCCCGGACGCGCTGTCAAAAGCCTTGGCTTCCTTTCCGACGTCAGCCGGATCAAATGTACAGCGTCACAAAGCAACAAATGTCCTTCCGCAGCAGCGGCCCCTTGTCCGGGGAAACCGTCGTTCCAGGCGATAAGTCCATCTCCCACCGGGCCCTGATGCTTGCCGCTATGGCGGATGGGCAGAGCCGGATCCAGGGGCTGTCACCGGGCGGAGACGTGCGCTCGACGGCCTGCGCGCTCCGCGCCATGGGCGCCAGGATCGAGGCCGAAGGGCCGGACACGTGGCACGTGGACGGGGTCGGAACCGGCGGCCTTAACACCCCTCACGCACCGCTCGACATGGGCAATAGCGGCACGTCCGCGCGCCTTCTCATGGGCCTCATCGCCAGCCACCCGGTCACTGCGACCCTCACCGGCGATTCGTCGCTAAGCCGCCGGCCGATGGAGCGGGTCGCCGGGCCGCTCCGCACCATAGGCGCGACAATCGCGGCTTCACCGCAAGGCACATTGCCGCTGACGATCGAGGGCGCCGCCGCCGCCGTGCCGCGCCATCACCGGCTGACCGTGGCGTCGGCGCAGGTGAAATCGGCTCTTCTGCTCGCCGCACTCAACACGCCGGGCGTCACCCGCATTACCGAACCCGTGGCGACGCGCGATCATAGCGAACGCATGCTACGGCATTTCGGCGCAAGGATCGAAGTGGCTGAGGAGCCTGGCGGCGGCCGCACCATCGCACTGGCGGGCAAGGCCGCTTTGACGCCGCAGGACATCGCGATTCCAGGCGACCCGTCCTCTGCGGCCTTTCTGGCCGTTGCCGCGCTGGTGGTGCCGGGATCGAGCATCGTGATCCGCAATGTCGGCACCAATCCGCTTCGCATGGGCCTGTTCGACGCGCTGCGGGCGATGGGCGGCGACATCGTCTTCGACAATGAGCGGATGGTGGATGGAGAGCCTGTTGCCGACATGCGCGTCCGGCATTCGGCGCTTCGCGCCACGGACATCGCGCCCCAGGCCGTGCCGTCGATGATCGACGAATTCCCGATCTTCTTCATCGCCGCCGCCTTTGCGGACGGAACGAGCCGGACAAGCGGCCTGCGCGAGCTGCGCGTCAAGGAATCGGACCGCATCGCCGCCATGGCGGAGGGCCTCCGTGCGATTGGAGCAAGGGTCGAGGAAAACCAGGATGGACTGGCGATCATGGGCAGCGGCGGCGCGCCGCTTCCCGGCGGGGCGACCATCGCTTCTTGCATGGATCATCGCATCGCCATGAGCTTCGCCATCGCTGGCCTTCACTGCTCACAAGCTGTAACGATCGACAGCATGGCGCCGGTGGACACCAGCTTCCCCGGCTTCGTTACGACATTGCAGGAATTGCACAGCGCATGATCATCGCCGTCGACGGACCCGCGGCCAGCGGAAAGGGCACCATCGCCCGCGCTCTGGCACGCCATTACGGGTTACCGCACCTCGATACCGGCCTTCTATACCGCGCCGTCGGCCTCAACCTCTTGCGCTGGGGCGGTGACCCCGACAGCGAGTTCGCCGCCGTGCGCGCTTGCGACTTCGCGCAGATCGATTTCGACGATCCGGAATTGAAGAGCGAGACGGTGGGCGGACTCGCTTCCCGCATCTCCGTTTATTCGCTGGTCCGCGAAACCCTGCTTTCCCGCCAGCAGGAATTTGCGCGGCAGACTGGCGGCGCGGTGCTGGACGGGCGCGACATCGGCACGGTCATCGCGCCCGAAGCCGAGGCGAAGCTGTTCGTCACCGCCTCGCCAGAGGCGCGCGCCACCCGGCGTCATGCCGAGCTCGTCCGCATGGGCAAGGCTGTCCATTATGACGACGTCCTGCTCGACATCCGTGCCCGCGACGAGCGGGACATGGGCCGTTCCACCGCGCCGCTCCTGCAAGCCGCGGATGCGGACTTGCTCGATACCAGCGACATGACTATAGACGCGGCCGTCCAGCGGGCGATTGCGCTCGTGGAAGCCCGGTTACAGCGGAGCGCGTGAGATAGAAGGGCCCAAGGCCCTCATCCGACGCGCCTTTTTGCTTTTCAGGTTTCTTCCCTTGTCTCTTCCGCACGGACGCCGCGACCGGCATGAGGCCGCCGCGGCATGTTGGGCCAAGACTGCCGGAGACAACCGGCAGCCGGAAAAAGCAAAGAAGGATCAGCTTTATGGCCACGTCGGCAAACCCGACCCGCGACGATTTCGCGGCACTTTTAAATGAACATCTTGGCGGCGAAAACGAGAATTTCGAAGGCCGTGTCGTCAAGGGCACCGTCACCGCGATCGAAAACGACCTTGCCGTCATCGACGTCGGCCTCAAATCAGAAGGCCGCGTGCCGCTGCGCGAATTCGCAGCGCCTGGTCAGAAGGCCGAATTGAAGGTCGGCGACGAAGTCGAAGTCTATGTCGACCGCGTTGAAAATCATCAGGGCGAAGCGATGCTGTCGCGCGACCGCGCGCGCCGCGAAGCCGCCTGGGATACGCTCGAAACCGAATATGCCGCCGGCAATCGCGTCGAAGGCGTGATCTTCGGCCGCGTCAAGGGCGGCTTCACCGTCGACCTTTCGGGCGCCGTGGCCTTCCTTCCGGGCAGCCAGGTCGACATCCGTCCGGTCCGCGATGTGCAGCCGCTGATGGACCTGCCGCAGCCGTTCCAGATCCTGAAGATGGACCGCCGCCGGGGCAACATCGTCGTGTCGCGCCGCGCGATCCTCGAAGAAACCCGCGCCGAACAGCGCACCGGCCTCATCCAGAACCTGACCGAAGGCCAGGTGATCGACGGCGTCGTCAAGAACATCACCGATTACGGCGCTTTCGTGGATTTGGGCGGCATCGACGGCCTGCTCCACGTCACCGACCTGTCCTACAAGCGCGTCAACCACCCGTCGGAAGTGCTGAATATCGGCGACACCGTCCGCGTCCAGATCGTCCGCATCAATCGCGACACGCAGCGCATCTCGCTCGGCATGAAGCAGCTTGAAAGCGATCCATGGGAAGGCGCGCAGGCCAAATATCCGATCGGCGGCGTCTTCTCGGGCCGCGTCACGAACATCACCGAATATGGTGCGTTCGTCGAGCTGGAAGCCGGCATCGAAGGTCTTGTCCACGTCTCCGAAATGAGCTGGACCAAGAAGAACGTTCATCCGGGCAAGATCGTCTCCACCAGCCAGGAAGTCGAAGTCGCCATTCTGGAAGTGGACGAAGAAAAGCGCCGGATCAGCCTGGGCCTGAAACAGGCTCAATCCAATCCGTGGGCAGCCTTCGCCGAGAAGCACCCGGTCGGCAGCGAAATCGAAGGCGAGGTCAAGAATTCCACCGAATTCGGTCTCTTCATCGGTCTCGAAGGCGATGTGGACGGCATGGTCCATATGTCGGACATCGCCTGGGGCCTGTCGGGCGAGGACGCTCTCAATCTCCACCACAAGGGCGAGATGGTGAAGGCCGTCGTGCTCGACGTCGACGTGGAGAAGGAGCGCATCAGCCTCGGCATGAAGCAGCTTGAACGGGGCGGCGTATCGGCCGCGACCGCGACCGGCGCCGGCGTCAACAAAGGTGAAACGGTCACCGTCACTGTCCTTGAAGTCCGCGACGGCGGTCTTGAGGTGCAGGTCGGCGACGATGGCGCCACCGGCTTCATCAAGCGCACCGATCTTGGCCGCGACCGCGACGAGCAGCGTCCGGAACGCTTCCAGGTCGGCCAGAAATTCGACGCGATGGTTACCGGCTTCGACCGGTCCAAGAAGCCGAACTTCTCGATCAAGGCAATGCAGATCGCGGAAGAGAAGCAGGCGGTCGCCCAATATGGTTCGTCGGATTCCGGCGCGAGCCTCGGCGACATTCTTGGCGAAGCGTTGAAGCAGCGTAACAGCTAAGATCCGATCAAAGGCGGGGCCTTGTCCAAGGCTCCGCCTTTCTTCCCGGATTGGGACAAGCTGCCCGCTCCTGTCCTGCGAAGGATAGTGTTGCCTCCAGCGGCATTCGGTGCAATCAATCTAGATCAATCGCCATGGCCGACGGCCGGCGGTTTCAATCATTTACGCTTTTGGGGGAATTAGCGTGATCCGTTCCGAACTCGTGCAGAAACTTTGCGACGACCATCCCGGCCTGACGGTCAAGGAAATCGAACGCATCGTAACTTCTTTCTTCGACGCCATTTCCGGCCAGCTTCAGAAAGGCGGCCGCGTCGAGCTGCGCGGCTTCGGCGCTTTCTCGACGCGCGACCGCGACGCGCGCAAGGGCCGCAATCCCCGCACCGGCGAAGCGGTGGATGTGGATGCCAAGCGGGTTCCCTATTTCAAGCCCGGCAAGGAAATGCGCGAGCGCCTGAACGTCTGACGGCCGCACCTCTTTCTCCTCTCTTGTCCGGGGGGACGATTAGGAGAAATTGGAATCGCCTTTGCGCAGCCCTTGACCGGGGCGCCTCGTTGCGTCCACGGAGGGTGACGTGCGGACGTGGCGGAATGGTAGACGCCAGAGACTTAAAATCTCTTGTCCTCCGGGGCGTGCGGGTTCGAGTCCCGCCGTCCGCACCAGCTTAAAAAAAAAGGCGTTTTTCGGGACGGAGAGGCCTTCCAGTCATCTGTCCATTCCGACAATTCATCCCGACGATCTGTCAGGACTATTTACTTATTTTAGTGCCCTTTGGACGAGCGGGGTGACCTTGCCGACGATGAAGTCGATGCCCCTCTCGTTCGGGTGAAGGCCGTCCTGAAGCATCAGGGCGGGGTCCGTAACCACTCCGTCGAGAAAAAACGGATACAAAGGCGCGTCATAAGCCTTGGCGAGATCGGGGTAGATGCCATTGAAACTGCCGGCAAAATCCCGGCCCAGATTGGGCGCGGCTACCATGCCCGTTAGCATGACGGGTATGTCCCGGCGCTTCAATTCTTCCAGAATCGCGATCAGGTTCTGGCGCGTTTGATCGGGATCGAGGCCGCGCAGCATGTCGTTGCCGCCCAAGCCGAGGATGACGAGGTCCGGCTTGCGCGGCAGGCCGTCCAAGGTGAAGGACAGGCGTTGCCTTCCCGCCGCCGTCGTATCGCCAGATACGCCGGCATTGTAGACCCGCGCCTTCACGCCATCCGCGTTCAACGCCTCTTCCAATTCGTGCGGGAAGCTCTCGCTCTGCGGCACGCCATAGCCCGCATAGAGGCTGTCGCCGAACGCCAGCACCAGCTTCTGATCCGGCGCCAACGGCGCGCGCTCCACCGCTCCTTTCGTCTCCGAAACTTTTTTCTCGCGCGCGGGCGCATTCGGCTCTTGACGGTCGGAGCAGGCGCTCACCAGATGGAGAGCGAACAAAGCAGCGAAAATATTGAGGCTGCGAGACAAGGACATCCCCCTTTGATGCATGGAACCTTCGATGCAGCCGATATTGCCATTCGCGCGCGCAATGTCACCCTCTCGCTCGGAACAGGCGAAGCGCGAACCGAAATCCTGAAAGGCATCGACCTTGACGTCGCGCGCGGCGAGAGCCTCGCCATCCTCGGCCCGTCCGGATCCGGCAAATCCTCGCTCATGGCGATCCTTTCGGGCCTGGAGCGCGCCAGCGGGGGCGAGGTGTCGATCGGCGGGATCGATTATGGACCGCTCGACGAGGATGCGCTCGCCCGCGCGCGGCGGGGCCGGGTGGGCATCGTGCTGCAATCCTTTCACCTCCTGCCGACCATGACGGCGCTCGAAAATGTCGCGGTGCCGCTGGAGCTGGACGGCCGGAACGACGCCTTCGCCCGCGCGGAAAAAGAGCTGGAAGCGGTCGGCCTCGGCCATCGCCTCACCCATTATCCCGCGCAATTGTCGGGCGGCGAGCAGCAGCGTGTGGCCATCGCCCGTGCCGTCGCGCCTGGCCCCGATATCCTGTTCGCGGACGAGCCGACCGGCAATCTCGACGAAAAGACCGGCCATGCGATCATCGACATATTGTTCGGGCGCCAGAAGGCGAATGGCGCGACCCTGATCATCATTACCCACGATCCAACGCTGGCGCGGCGGTGCGACCGCATTCTCCATATGCTCGACGGCCGGGTCGTATCCGACCAGCGCACGGCAGATATCCGTCCATGACTGGGCTAGGGCTGCGTGCTTGCTGGACCATTGCTCGGCGCGACCTTCATGCACGCTTGCGCGGCCTGCGCCTGCTGTTCATCTGCCTGTTTCTGGGCGTCGCCACGCTCGCGACGATCGGAAGCCTGACGGCGGCGATTACGTCGGAATTGCAGGGACAGGGCCAGAGTCTCCTCGGCGGCGACATTGAGATCGCGATGACACAGCGCGAGGCGACGGATGCCGAAAAATCCGCGTTCCGCGCCTTGGGTGCGATGAGCGAGACGATCCGCACCCGCGCCATGGTGAGCAGCGGCGCGGAAGGGCGTGCGATCCTGACCGAGCTGAAGGGCGTGGACGGCGCCTATCCTCTTTACGGCATGCTGCGGCTTCGGGACATGCCCGCGCCCGAAACCCTCGCCCCGGATGAAGTCTTCATCGACGAGGCCCTGGCTGCGCGCCTGAATGTCCGGCCCGGAAACATGCTTCGCTATGGCGAAGCCACGTTCCGCGTCCGCGACATCATCACGGAGGAGCCCGACCGGGTCGGCGAGGGCTTCACCTTCGGTCCGGTCGCGCTCACCTCGCTCGATGGCCTTCGCCGCACGGGTCTGCTGCAGCCCGGCAGCCTTTACGAAAGCAAATATCGCGTCCGCCTCCCCTCCGGCGCCGATCCGAAAGCGGCGACGGAGCGGCTGGAAGCGCAATTTTCGACGGTCGGCCTCGAACTCCGCGACCGCGACAATGCCGCGCCGGGCGCGAGCCGGTTTATCAGCCGGATGGGCCAATTCCTGTCACTGATCGGCCTCGCCGCGCTCATTATCGCCGGGATCGGCGTCAGCAACGGCGTCTCATCCTACCTCGCGATGAAACGCAACGGCATCGCGACGCTTAAGATCCTTGGGGCCAGTTCGGGGGACATTGCGCGCATCTACATGATGCAGATCGGGATGGTGGCGGCGCTCGCCGTGGCGTTCGGCCTCGCGACGGGCGCTGTCTTGCCCCTTGGAATCATAGCGGTCGTGGGCGATGCCCTGCCGGTCCAGCCGGGCGCGGCGCTTTATCCGATACCGCTCGCCACCAGCGCGGCTTATGGCCTGCTTATCGCCTTCATCTTCACCCTGCCACCGCTCGCCCGGGCACGGACCTTGCCGGCCGCGGCTCTCTTCCGTTCGGTGGTGGAGCAACGGTTCCGGATCGACCGGCGCACTTCATTGTCCGTCGGTGGAGCAGCAGCCGCCTTGCTGGCCCTCATCCTCCTCACTGCTCGCGACCCGCTTTTCGCGGGCATGGTGGTCGGAGCCACGGTCGCGACCGTCTTGATCCTCGCCGGTATCGGCTGGGCTGTGAAGCGGATCGCGGGCCGCTTGCCCCGCGCCCGGCGCCCGCTCGTGCGCTTGGCGGTCGCCAACCTGCATCGCCCCGGCGCGCAGACCGTCCCGCTGGTCATCGCCTTGGGCCTTGGCCTCACGCTCTTCGTCATGCTGGCCGCGATCCAGACGAGCATCACATCGGAAATCACCCGGACGGTGCCGCAAAAGGCGCCGGACCAGTTCGTCCTCGACATTCCGGCCAATGACTCTGGCCGCTTCCAGGCTATCGTCCGGTCCGCGGCACCCAAAGCGGATATCAATCTCGTTCCCAATCTGCGCGGCACGATCACCGCTTATGGAGAACAGCGCGTCGCCGATCTGGAGGAGCTGCCAGAAGGCGGCTGGTTCCTGCGCGGAGAACGGGGCGTCACCTATAGCGACGCCTTGCCCCGCAACAGCGATCTCGTCGCGGGACAATGGTGGCCCAGAAACTATGCCGGTCCGCCGCTCGTATCGCTCGATCAAAATGCGGCGGAGGTTATGCAGGTCGGCATCGGCGATACCCTGACCGTCAGCGTGCTGGGCCGCGAGATCGACGCGCGGATCGCGTCGCTCCGCAAGGTCAATTGGGATTCGCTCGGACTCAACTACGTCCTCGTCCTTTCTCCCAATGCCCTGGCAGGAGCGCCGCACACTTATACCGCCACGATCAGTCTCGACGGCGCGGATCAAGGGGCGCTCACGCGTGCCTTGCTTGCCGCTTTCCCCGCCATTTCGATCATCGACGTGGGCGAATTGATCGGCGAGGTCGTGACCATCCTCGACCAGATGTCGGTCGCCATCGCGCTCGCCGGATCGATCACCATCTTGGCGGGGATCGCGGTGCTGATCGGCGCGATCGCCGCATCGCGTCAGTCGCGCAGCTATGACAGCGTGATCCTGAAGACCCTCGGCGCCACCCGGCGGCAGGTTCTGGCGGCGCAGGCGATGGAATATGCCTTGCTCGCGATCCTGCTCGCCGTCGTCGCGATGCTGCTCGGGACGGTCGCGGCTTATTCCATCGTTGTCTGGCTGTTCGAATTCGGCTGGGCCCCAGACTGGATCGTCGTGCTGCTGACCTTAGGCGCCGGGGCGGTGTTGACGCTCGCCATTGGCCTCATCGGGTCGATCCCGATCATGTCCGTCCGCCCCGCCTCGGCCTTGCGGCAATTGCACGCGGGGTGAGAAAAAGTTCGGCATAGCCGATCCGAAATTCGCGGTTTATCGCTCTTCCATGGCGATTCGCGCGTTTCCGCTGGGCATCGGACTCCTCGCCGCGCTTTGCCTCGCGGCCTGCGACGGGGCGGAGAGCGGCCCGATCGTGGTGAGCGCGATCGGTGGCGCGCCGGAACGGATCAACCCGAACCTCAAGCGGGTGGACGCCGCCACCGCCATCCTCCTCGAATCCACCGCGCAGGGCCTCGTTCGCTTCAATGCCGAAGGGCAGATCGAACCGGCGCTGGCGCAAAGCTGGATCGTTTCGGACGATGGCCTTCGCTACACTTTCCGCCTTGCGCGCGGCGCGAAATGGGCGAATGGGCAGGATGTGACGGCGGAACAGGTCGTCGCCCGCTTGAAGGCGACGATGAGCCGGGCGAGCAGCAACGCGCTCAAACCCCTGCTCGGCGTGATCGACGACATTGAGTCGATGACCGACGATGTGCTGGAAATCAGCCTGAAGGCGCCGCGCGCCCATTTTCTGCAACTGCTCGCCCAGCCGGACATGGCGATCCTCCAATCGGAGAAAGGCACGGGCCCCTTTCAAGCGGAAGCGACGGAAAATGGCGCCGTGCTGCTGGCGCCTATTCCTGAGGAAGAAGGTGAGGAAACGCGGGAGCCGACGCGTTCCGTGCTGCTGCGCGGCGAAGAGGCGGCAAAGGCCGTTGCGCGTTTCGAAGCGGGCGGTGCGGACCTCGTCACGGGGGGCACGATCGCTTCCCTTCCCTATGCACGGTCGGCGCGCCTGCCGGCCAATACGCTGCGCTTCGACCCGGCCCATGGTCTTTTGGGTCTTGCTTTCACGCGCCTGGAGGGACGGTGGGCCGATGCCGGCGCGAGGGAGGCCTTGTCGATGGCGCTCGACCGGGGCGCGATCGCCACTGCTTTGCAGGTGCCGGAGCTGCGCGCTCGTCCCACCCTTTTGCCAGCAGGCTTGGAGGAGGTGCGCCAACCCGCTTTGCCGCTTTGGGCGAGCCAGCCTCTCGACGGCCGCCGCGCCCGCGCCAGCCAGGCGCTTGCCAACGGCGAAGCGGACCCGCCCATCATTCGCGTGGCCGTCCCCGACACACCGGGTCACCGCTTTCTTTTCGCCCTCATCCGGCGTGACTGGCGGGCAATCGGCGTGGACGCGGTGGCGGTCGAGAGCGGTGCGACGAGCGACCTTGCCTTCATCGACGAAGTATCGCCTATCACCGGAGCCTCCTGGTATCTCCGCCGCTTTTCCTGCGAAATCCAGCCGGTCTGCGATCCGGAAATCGATGCCTTGCTCGCCGATGCCCGTCAGACCCGTTCCATCGCGGAACGCATGCGTTTTTTCGCGGAGGCGGATCGCCGCCTCACCGATGCGAGTTACTACATCCCGATCGGGTCGCCGGTCCGCTGGTCGCTGGTTTCCGGGCGATTGAGCGGTTTCCGGACCAATGTCTTCGCCCAGCATCCGCTCGGCGAACTGATCGCCGAATAAGGAGCGCTCTATGCCATCGCCCCAGGATTTCGACCGCATCGCCGCGCAATTGTCGCCCGGTCGCGATCCAGTGTCGGTGCGCAGGCGGCTGGAAGCCGTCGAGGGGATACTCGAACGGATGTTCATCCTGCCCGGGATCAACCGTCCGGTGGGTCTCGATTCCATCGTCGGCCTGATCCCCGTCGTCGGCGACATCGTCACCGCATCCATGGGGGCCTGGCTCGTCTGGGAAGCGCGCAACCTCGGCATGTCGAAATGGCACCTGACCCGCATGGCGGGGAATGTCGGTGTCGATACCCTTATCGGCGCCATTCCGTTGGTCGGCGATGTCTTCGATTTCGCGTTCCGGTCGAATACGCGGAATTTGAGAATCCTGAAGAAGTGGCTCGACAAGCATCATCCTGCGACGATGACGGTCGAAGGCGAAGTGGTTGCGCGCTAGAGCGCCGAAAAATCCAGTCCGATATCCGCCGCCGGAGCCGATTGGGTGATACGGCCGACGGAAATATAGGTGACGCCCGTCTCCGCTTTGGCGCGGATCGTGTCCAAGGTGACGCCGCCGCTCGCTTCCGTCGGCACGCGCCCGGCTACGAGCGCCACCGCCTTGCGCAGGACCGCCGCGTCCATATTGTCGAGCAGCAGGTGGGTGGCTCCGGCGCCGATCGCCGGTTCGATCTGGTCGATCCGGTCGACCTCGACGATGATCCGCCCAATGCCGGCCGCTACGGCGCGCCGCACGGCTTCCGCCGCCCCGCCCGCGACGGCGACGTGATTGTCCTTGATCATCGCGGCATCATCGAGCCGCATCCGGTGATTGGTCGCGCCTCCCTTGCGGGTCGCATATTTTTCGAGGACGCGAAGGCCCGGAATGGTCTTGCGCGTGTCGAGCAAGGTCGCGCCGGTGCCAGCGATGGCGTCGACATAGGCACGGGTCAGCGTCGCAATGCCGGAGAGATGCTGAAGCGTGTTGAGCGCCGACCGCTCCGCCGTCAGCATCGCACGGGCATTGCCCTTGAGGCGCAGGAGGTCCGCCCCCGCCTGAACCCGGTCGCCATCCTCCACCAGACGCTCGATCTCCACCCGTGGGTCGAGCGCGCGGAAGAAGGCTTCAGCGATGGGAAGGCCCGCCACCACGATGGTATCCCGGCTGTCCATCACCCCTTCGAAACGCGCATCCTCCGGAATGACCGCCGCCGACGTGATGTCGCCATGATCGCCGAGATCTTCCGCCAACGTTTCCCGGACAAAGCGGTCGAGGTCGAACCGCTCAAGCGCGAAAGCCGTCATTGGGCTCCTGTGATGATCGGCCTGCCGACATCCCCCTGCCCCACGGTCCGGCCCGCCATGTCGAGCATGCGGTCGAGCGACTTCTTGGCGGCGAGGCGAAGCTCCTCGTCCATCTCGATACGCGGCGCGAGATCGCGCAGCGCGACATAGAGCTTCTCCATCGTATTCAAGGCCATGTACGGGCACATGTTGCAATTGCAGTTCCCGTCAGCGCCGGGCGCGCCGATGAACGTCTTGTGCGGCGCGGCCTTCTCCATCTGGTGGATGATGTGGGGCTCGGTCGCGACGATCATCACCTCGGACGGCGAGGACAGCGCGTAATCGAGGATCGCCTTGGTCGATCCCACCTGATCGGCGTGGTCAAGAATATGTCCGGGGCATTCGGGGTGCGCCAGCACCGGGGCGCCGGGATATTGCGCCTTCAGCTTTAGCAGCTCGGTCTCGCTGAACGCTTCGTGCACGATGCAGACGCCCGGCCAGAGCAGCAGGTCGCGGCCCGTCTTGCGCGCGAGATAGGCACCAAGGTTGCGGTCCGGGCCGAAGATGATTTTCTGCTCCTTCGGAATCTGGCTGAGTATGATCTCGGCCGAAGAGGACGTCACGATGATGTCCGACAACGCCTTCACCGCCGCCGAGCAGTTGATGTAGGTAAGTGCGATATGGTCCGGATGCTCGTCCCGGAATGCCTTGAACTGATCGGGCGGGCAGCTATCCTCAAGGCTGCACCCGGCGTCCATATCCGGCAGCACCACGATTTTCTGGGGGCTCAGGATCTTCGCCGTTTCCGCCATGAAGCGCACGCCGCAAAAGGCGATGACGTCGGCGTCCGTCGCCTCGGCCTTGCGGCTCAAATCCAGGCTGTCGCCGACGAAATCGGCAATGTCCTGCAATTCGGGCGCCTGATAGTAATGGGCGAGGATAACGGCGTTCTTTTCCGCCCGCAGCCGGTCGATTTCGGCACGCAGGTCGAGGCCCTTGAGGCTGAGGTTCGGAGCATTCATTTCTTCGCCTTACTCTCTTCCAAGACATCTTCAATCCGCCGCGAGCGGTCGAGTTGCGACGGATCGGCATTTGCCGCTTCATCGGCGAAGCGCGCGACCACCGTCGCTTCGATCCCGGCGGCGCGCAGCGGCATCGCGAAGCTGCGCTCGACGGCGGTGCGAGCGGCATTGCGGGCAAGCCGCATCGGCACCGGCGCACGGGCCTGGGCGAGCAGGCTTTGCGTCCCCCGCTGCCGGTTGGCGGCATCGAGCGCGGCTTCGGCATTGGTCAGCGACATGAGGACGCCGCCGCCGGAATATTCCTGGACTTGAGCGAGATCGATTTCCGGCCCGGCGACTTCGACCGGCGGCAGGGTGACGTTCAGCCTATTCGCCGCCGCATCCCATTCGAGATCGTCACGCCGCAGCTTCGCAAGGTCCACTTCGTAGCGGACGGTGCCTGGCAGGATCATCGTCTTTTGGGCGTTAAGGCCGAAGCGCGACTGCGTGGAGGTCACCACCGCGACATAACGCGCGACAAACGGCGTGAGGCGCGCCTGTTCCCGCACGGATTGCAAGCTGGCCGTGGCGATCGTCTCCGGATCGGGTCCGCCCCCGAACAGGCTCGACAGTCTGAATGCACTCGTCAGCAAGGCGCCCAGGATCAGGCCAGCGGCCAGCACCAGGACGAGAATGAAGGAGCGCCTCATGCCGCGAGCCGCCACGTGTCGCCGTCGCGCGCCACCATGCCGCGCCCTTCGAGGTCGAGGAGGTGCGCAAGAACCGAGCGGCCCGCCGCGACATGCAGGCGTGGGTCGAGCCCTTTGTACATCTGTCCGACCATCGTTTCGATCTCGCCTTCGCCCCGCTCCAGATGGCGGAGGATCTGCCGCTCGCGCTGCTTCCTGTGGCCCATCATGCCGCGAATGAGCTGTTGGTGCTTCTCCACGGCAGGCCCATGCGCCGGATAATAGATGCGGTCTTCGCGCAGGCGCAATTTGTCGAGGCTGTCCATATAGGCAGTCATGTTGCCGTCGGGCGGCGCGACGACCGTGGTCGACCAGCCCATGACATGATCGCCGGTGAACAACGCACCGTTTTCGCGCAGCGCGAAGCAAAGGTGGTTGGACGTGTGCCCGGGCGTAGCGACCGCTTCGAGTGTCCAACCCTCTCCCGCCACCGTCTCGCCATCGGCCAGCACTTGGTCCGGCGCATAATCGAAGTCGAAAGCGGCGTCGGCGCGCGGCCCGCGATCGTCGATGGCAAGCGCCGCGCAGCCGATGATGGGGGCTCCCGTCGCCGCTTTCAGCGCGCGAGCGGCGGGGCTGTGGTCGCGATGGGTATGGGTGCAGAGGATCGCGACGACGCGCTCCCCTTTCAGCGCGCCGAGGAGGACCGACAGGTGCGCGTCATCGTCCGGTCCCGGATCGATGACGGCAATTTCGCCGTGGCCGACGATGTAGGTCTGGGTGCCGGTGAAGGTGAAAGGCGAGGGATTGGGCGCCAGCAAACGGCGCACCAGCGGATCGACGCTTTCCATCCTGCCCGTGGGCCAGTCGTTCATGCCCGCTCATGTGGCATTGCCGGCCAGGAAATCCAAGGTTTGCATGGCGGAGAGGCGTTGCCACCCCTCCGCCATGCAAGGCTTATTCGGAACCCTTGATCCGGGCGATGGCGCGCTCAAGGGCAGCCGCCACATCGGCGCGGCTTTCGGAGTCGAGACGGTCGCTGCCAAGACGCTGTTTCAGCCCTTCGAGCTTCTGGACCATTTCGGCCTTTTTCTCGGCGGACAAAGGCGTGCCCGCTCCCGCGCAAATCCGCACCGTCGTCATGGTGCTGCCGCCATCCTCGCTCACATCCACGCCGGAAGTGTCGGCAGTGCATTTTTCGGCCAGCTCGCGAACCGGCTTGCCGTCGATCGTCACCTCGCCGCCCCGGATGCTGATGTCGCGGCCCGGTTTTCCCTCGCCGACCGTACGGATGTGAACCTTGCGTTCGACCCTCGGCCCCTTGCCTCCGGCTTTTGCGTCGTCGGCCTTGCGCTCGACGGTCACGATTTCCGTCCGGACTTCGCGTTTCGGCTCCGTCTTTTCGGCATCCTGCGCGGCATGGGCGCCGCTGAGGCCGAGGCCAACAACCAGGAACCCCGCTGCGGCGATGCCGCCGGCGATCCTACGCGCGCGGCCGCCGCCATGCGTTTTCATCATCTTCAGTCTCCGTTTCAGTTGATCGGCATGATTGAGCGGGCAGGCTGCAATCAGGCCAGGCTGGCTCGCGGATTTGACGAGGGCGGTGGCATAAGCGTGCCGCGCCGAGGGAGCGATGCGCGACGCCACGGCGGCGTCGCAGGCCAATTCCTGGTCCATGCGGAAGGCGCGAAAGGCAAGATGCGCCAGCGGGCTGAACCAGTTGAGGGCAAGCACGATGAGCGCGACGAGATTCCACCAGAGGTCGCCCCGGCGCAGATGCACCGCCTCATGCACAAGCGCCAGACGCTGCTCGTCGCGCGTGTACCGGCTGCGAAAATCGGCGGGCAGGACGATGCGACGGCGCAGGAAACCAAGCGCCAACGGCGACGGCGTCGCACGGCTTTCCACCGTTTCCAATCCTTCGAAAGGCGCGGCGGGCGATCCGGAAACGGCGATCCCGCGCACCAGGCGATAGTAAGCGATTGCCTGCCACAGGAGGAAGATGGCCGCGCCTCCGGCCCATAACGCGAGCAAAAGGAGCATCCACTGCCCGGATCCGTCGATTGACGGCGGCGGCGCGGCCACCTCGACGGCGGGCGCGACGATCGCGCCCGGCACCGAGGAAGGAAGTTCGGCGAGCGCGGAGCCCGGAAAAGCCGGCAATGGCGGCAGGATGAGGCGCGCGAGCGGCAGCAGCCACAGCGCATAAGCCCAGCCCGAGCCCAAATGCCGCGCCACCGGGCCGCGAACGATCAGGACGAGGATCAGCGCGAGGTGAACACCGATCAAGGTCGAGGCGAAGTCGCCGCTCATGATTTCAGCGCCTTGAGCAGCGCCTCGATCTCTTCGATATCCTTGGGCGTCAGCTGCTGGCGCTCGGCGAGATGGGCGACGAGCGGGGTCAGCTTGCCGCCGAACATGCGATCGATCAGTCGGCGCGATTCCTGGTGGACATAATCCTCCTTGCGAATGGCGGGCCGGTAAAGGTAGCGGCGCCCGTCCTCCTCGTGGGAGAGGACGCCCTTGGCGAGCAGGCGGCCGAGCATCGTCTTCACCGTGCGAATGCTCCAGCCCCGTTCCGGCACGCGCTCGGCGACTTCCATGGCGGTGAGCGGCGCCTCCGCCCACAGCACTTCCATCACCGCATATTCGCTTTCACCGATACGTTCCATCAGCTTCCCCTTTTCTATGATTACATGAGTGATCAATTCGGGCTTAATGGCCGATGAACAACGATGTGTCGGGAAGTTTTACAATTCCCAACCTATAACTAGTCTTGTTAACCATGAAAACGCTGATGTTTGTGTGGGGACACTAAGATTGGCACGATCCCTGCTTCTATCCGCCCGTCCACATGTTCACTCATGCAGAAGGGCGGGAAGGCGCTGTTTCCGATCGCGCCGCCCGCCCTTTCTTATTGCTCGAGCTTGTCAGCCGAGCAGGCACCGTTTCGAACCTAACGCGACGTCAAGCCTTGGCAATATCCTGGCCGGCCATCAGAGTTTGAAGCTCACCGGCTTCGAACATTTCCATCATGATGTCCGATCCGCCGACGAATTCGCCCTTCACGTAAAGCTGGGGAATAGTCGGCCAGTCCGAATATTCCTTGATACCGTTGCGGATCTCCGCATCCTGCAAGACGTCCACGGTCTCGAACTTCACGCCGAGATGGTCGAGGATCGCGACCGCGCGGCTGGAAAAGCCGCATTGGGGGAAAAGCGCGGTGCCCTTCATGAACAGGACGACGTCGTTGCCGCGAACGATCTCGTCGATGCGGGCTTTGGTGTCACTCATCTCTTCGCTCCTTATTCGGGTACGGCGGTAGTTAGCTGCAGCGCGTGGAGAACGCCGCCCATCCTTCCGCCCAGCGCTTCATAAACACGGCGCTGCTGCTGGACGCGGGGGAGACCGCGAAAGCTCTCCGCCACGACACGCGCCGCATAATGATTTCCGTCGCCCGCCAGATCGGTGATCTCGACATGGGCATCGGGAATGCCCGTCCTGATCAGGCTTTCGATCTCGCTCGCTTCCATCGCCATCGGATCAGTCCTGCGCCTCGATCATCTGACGCCGCGCCTCGACATGCTTGTGCTCGAGCGCGTCGCGGATGCGCGCTTCGTCGATGTCGACGCCGGCGGACGTCAGGTCGCCGAGCAGCTTGCGCACCACATCGTCGTCGCCCGCATTCTCGAAATCGGCGCGCACCACGTCCTTGGCATAAGCCTCGGCCTCGGCCTCGGTCAGGCCCATCAAATTCGCGGCCCAGGCACCGACCAGCCGGTTGCGGCGGGCGATGATGCGGAACTGCATCTCTTCATCCCGCGCATACATATTTTCGAAAGCGCGTTCACGATCGTCGAAAGTGGTCATCGGCCTGCCTTATCCTGTTTCCTTCGAGATAGGACCGGGTGAACGCACGCGCAACGGAAAGCGTTCTATTCGTCCATCCTGACGACCAGTTTTCCAACCGCCCCGCGCGCGGCCATGTGCGCGATCGCGTCGCCGCCTTGGGCCAACGGCCAAATGCGGCTGACCTTGGGCGCGATCTTTCCTTCTTCCCACAAGCGGAACAGGGTCGCGACATGGGCGGCATTGGCCTTGGGATCGCGGCCTGCGAAGGCGCCCCAGAACACGCCGCACACGTCGCAGCTCTTGAGAAGCGTGAGGTTGAGCGGCAGCCTTGGAATGCCTGCGGGAAAACCGACCACCAGATAACGCCCTTCCCATGCGATCGCGCGCAGCGCGGGTTCGGTATAATCGCCGCCGACCGGATCCAGGATGACGTCCGCCCCATTCGGACCGACCGCCGCCTTGAAGGCATCTGCGAGCGCTTTCGACCCAGCCTTGTCGAACGGCCCATGCGGATAAATGACGACATCGTCCGCGCCCGCCTCCCGCGCCACCCCCGCTTTCTCCTCTGACGAGACGGCGGCGATCACCCGCGCACCGAAGGCCTTGCCAAGCTCGACCGCGGCAAGGCCCACGCCGCCCGCCGCGCCAAGGATGAGCAGGGTCTCACCGGCCTTCAGCCTGCCCCGATCCAGCAAAGCGTGAATCGACGTCGCATAGGTCAGGATCAGCGCCGACCCTTCCTCGAAGCTGCGCCCCTCCGGCAGCCGTAGCACCATGGCAGCGGGCACCAGCACTTTTTCGGCGAGGCCGCCATGGCCGATCATGGCGATGACGCGGTCGCCGGGCGACCAGCCCGCGACGCCCTCGCCCACCGCTTCGACCACGCCGGCAATCTCCCCGCCCGGCGCGAAGGGCCTTTCGGGTTTGAACTGATATTTGTCCTCGATGATCAGCACGTCCGGATAATTGATCGCGCAAGCCTTTACCCGCACGAGCAATTGCCCTTTCCCTGGCACCGGGTTGGGGAGATGGGTGAGTGTCAGCGTCTCCGGTCCACCGGACGCGTTGGACAAAAGTGCTTTCACCTTGGATCTCCTTCCCGTTGATTTACTCCGCCGCCTTGGGAAATGCCGGGAGCTTGGCGATGTCCTTGGGCTCATGCTGAATGATGACCTTGGCACCCATATTCTTCGCCATCTTGTCGAAGCGGTCCATCGACGCCAGCGTGTCGGCACGATTGGTGTTGAACGGCGGTATGCCCTTGTGCGCGACCTGCTCGGTAAAGTGATAGAGGTCGCCGGTCAGGAGCACCGGGCCGGAGGCGAGACGAACGAGGAGAGCGTGATGCCCAGGCGTGTGGCCGGGCGTATTCACCATCATGACCCGTCCGTCGCCGAACACGTCATGGTCGCCGCTCACCGGTTGAACCTTGCCGTCATCTTCGATCCAGGGCTTGAGGCGCGCCGGTTCCAGCCCTGGATTGGCGGGCTTGGCGGAGAGCGCCGCATAATCCTCCGCGCCGATCAGCAGGGTCGCGCCCGGAAAATTCGCCGCCTGGCCGATATGGTCGGAGTGGAAGTGGCTGATGCCGACCATTTCCACCTGCTCCGGCTTCACGCCGATCTCGCCGAGCTGCTGCACGACCGTCTTGCCAAGGCGCATGATCGCGAAGCCCGCGTCGGTCGTCTTGCCCTGAAGCTCCGCGCCGATGCCCGTATCCCAAAGCAGGTAGCGATTGCCGTTCCGGATCAGGTAGCAGCTGTCGGTAATCTCCTTCGGCCCCGGCTTATAGGCCATCGTGTCGGAGAAGAAGGCGTTGTAATCCTTGATGGTGAAGCTGCCGCAATCGAGGCGGGTGAGCGAGAGCTTCTCGCCGGGCGCCTGCGGTGCCTGCATCGCCGTCAAGCCCGCAAAGGCTGCCAGTGCCGCTATCGCTTTCTTCATCTGCTCTTCCCCTGTTCCTGATTTTTCTACGCTACGAAGTTGATGAAACTGATGGCCTGACAAGCATTTCCACTTCCATCACCATGCCCGTCCGCCTGACTGGGGCGATCCTAAGCAAGGAAACGGGATGTAGGAAAGCTCTTCCGCACCGATATGGCGCTGGATCAACGCAGCTCCGCCTCGAACTGCTCGAAGTTTCGGATCGGACGCGGCCAGCGGGAAATGATATTGCGCCCGCCATACCAGCCGAAGAACAACAGGATGGCTGCCGCCGCCGCCCACCACCAGCCGCCGTCCGTCAACGCAAACCAGAAGGCGCAAGCGAAGAGGAAGAGGACGGGTATCCCGACGAGCAGAAGGTTGAGAATGGCCGTCAGCGGCCCGGCGCCGAGATAAAGCCGGCTGCCGCGCAGCGTCCAGATTTGGCGCCCGAAATCGCGCATGATCTTGGCGTAATTGGCGTGCTGCTGATACGGCGTGATGAGCACCGGCTTCTTTTTCCCGTCCCACCAAATCTTGGTTTCGACCAAGCTTGGCGAGACCCCGCCCGGAAGGTCGCCCAAAGTCGTCTGGACGGCTTCCATCCTGAATTGCCGCAACCGATCGACGCTGCCCGCCGGGATCGCCAGCATGCCGCTTTTCTCACCCTGCAATATGAGGCTCGCCCCCTCGAGGCGAACGATCACCTCGTCGCCGAGCAGGCCGAGGCGGCGCAGATAGGACGTGTTCAAAGCCTTGAAACGCATGCCAGAGCTCCCCTTGAACACGCTATTCCGTATAATGGGCCGTCGTCTTTGCCGCCACGTCCTCCGCGGTAACGCCGGGCGCCAGTTCGATCAGCCTGAACGGGCTTTTGTGATCCGGCCGCTGGAAAACGGCGAGGTCGGTGACAATCATGTCGACCACGTTCCGGCCGGTGAGCGGCAAGGTGCAGGCCGGAATGAACTTCGGGTCGCCGTTCTTCGAGACATGTTCCATCACGACGATGATCTTCTTGACGCCCGCGACGAGGTCCATGGCGCCGCCCATGCCCTTGATCATCTTGCCCGGGATCATCCAATTGGCGATGTCGCCGCCTTCGCTGACCTCCATCGCGCCCAAGACGGTCAGGTCGATATGGCCGCCACGGATCATCGCAAAGCTGTCCGACGAGCTGAAATAGCTCGACTGCGGCAGCTCGCTGATCGTCTGCTTGCCGGCATTGATCAGGTCCGGATCGATCTCATCCTCATAAGGGAAGGGGCCAATGCCGAGCATGCCGTTTTCAGACTGAAGCGTCACCTCCATGCCCGCCGGAATGTTGTTGGCGACCAAGGTCGGGATGCCGATGCCGAGGTTCACGTAGAAGCCGTCCTGAAGCTCCTGCGCCGCGCGCGCGGCCATCTGGTTGCGGTCCCAAGCCATGCTTATTTCTCCCCTGCCGGATCGGACCATCTCTTGTCCGCCGGGAACACATCGTCGAAGCTGCCGCGCACGCCGGGCCCGTAGACCGGGTTCGGCAGCAGGAACCAGCCATTGCCCCATAGCCGCGCGAAAGTGCCGCCTGTCGCGGCCGCACGCCGCGCGGGGATGGCGAGGTCGCGGGCGTTGAACAGATCGGAAAAATCGCCGAGCTGGTCGCCCGCCATCGCCACGACGCAATAACGGTTGGCGACAAGGGCCCGGCGCGGATCCTTTTCCGATCCCGGCGCCACGTCGCCCTTCAGAAACAGGGTCTCGCCATGCTTGGCGGGGCCAAGCCCCGCACCCTCGATCGCCGCCGCGGTCGCAGCGGCATTGGCGGCCTGGCGGTTCGAGTTGAAGACCACCGTGACGCCCGCTTGCCGGATCGCGCGAAGCGCGGTCACGGCGCCGGGCACAGGGGCGACCGCACCGGCACCGGTCTTTTCCCAGCGATCCCAAATTCCCGCATCGTAAGCGCGGCCTTTCGCCTCGTCATATTCATAGCCGAGATTGAGGAGGGCGGTCTCGTCGACATCCAGAATGACGGCGAGCGGTTCGTCCGGGCGGCAAGTCCTGAACTGCGGCGCTTGGAGCGTCGAGCCTTCCGCCAGCACTACGCTTTGCCCCGAGCGTTTCGCCAACGCCTGGACCAGCACGAAATCCCGCATCGCGTGATAGGCTTGAATGCCGAGGGCGCCGGCTTCGCCGGAACCGTACAGCCACTGCATGGTGGCGGGCGGCTCGGCCGGTTTGGCAGCGGGAGCCGGCACAGTCGAGGCCTGCTGCGCGGGTGCCGTAACGCAAGCGGAAAGCGATAAGGCTAAGGCAACCGCCAATATCCCCCTCCCTTTCAAGGGAGGGGTTAGGGGTGGGTGAGCGGAGCGGCGGCTCGATGCCGCCGCTCCGCTATATTGGCGCAGGAATCTTTTGGGCGCGCGGACGCGCGCACCCACCCCTCGATCCCCTCCCTTGAAAGGGAGGGGAGATTTGGGGCCCTCCCTCACGCCGATTCCCTCGGTCGCGTCATCCGGAATTCGATCTTCTTGTCATAGGGCGCCCCGAGGATCAGGCGCTTAACATAGATGCTGGGAACGTGGATGCAGTCGGGATCCAGCGTTCCGACCGGCACGATTTCTTCGACTTCCGCCACGCAGATCCGGCCAGCCGTCGCCATGGGCTGGTTGAAGTTACGCGCGGTCTTGCGAAAAATCAGGTTGCCGCTCCCATCGGCTTTCCACCCCTTGATGATCGACAGGTCAGCGCGGATGCCGCGTTCGAGGATATAATCCTCGCCGTCGAACGTCTTGACCTCCTTGCCGTCGGCGACGAGCGTGCCGACGCCGGTCTTGGTATAGAAACCCGGAATGCCCGCCCCGCCCGCGCGGCACCTTTCGGCGAGCGTCCCCTGGGGACAGAATTCGACCTCCAGCTCGCCCGCCAGATATTGCCGTTCGAACTCCTTATTCTCGCCGACATAAGAGGAGATCATCTTCTTGATCTGCCGGGTGCGCAGCAGCTTGCCGAGGCCTTCATTGTCGATCCCGGCATTGTTCGACGCGACGGTCAGATCCTTGACGCCCGAAGCCTGGATCGCATCGATCAGCCGTTCGGGGATGCCGCACAGGCCGAAACCGCCCGCGCAGATCGTCATGCCGTCGAACAGCAAGCCATCGAGCGCGGCGGCGGCGTCGGGATAGATTTTCTTCATGGATCGCTCCCCTGATCTTTGGACTGCGGATAGGCGGCGGCAGCGAGTCCGGTCAAGCGAGGCCGGCCCGGTTCAGGCTTCGTGATGCCCTGCCACGCCAGGAGTGCGCCCCTGTGTTCGTCGACAAAAGCCGCCCCTGTCGCCGACAAGGCGTTGAGGCATGCGATTTCCCGCTTAAGCACCGCCACTCACCCAGTGCGAGTAAGGTTTTGCTTGGAATGATACGCCCGCTTCGCAGACTCCGCTCGCACGCGCCGACACGCTTTGCGGTCGTCCTCTGGTGCTTCGTCAATCTGCTGTCCGACCTCGTCACCGTCCTCATCGGCCGCGGTCCGCCCTTGCTCATGTTCGCCATATCCATTCCGGTCTTCGCGGCGGGGGTCGCGGCGACGCTCTTTCTCAACAGGCTGCGGGTCGCCCTGGCGCGGAAGCCCGCGATCCAATATTGGCCCGCGATGCTCCTCCTGCTGGTGGGATGCAGCATCGCCATCGCCTTCGTCGATATTATGGGCACGCGTTGGGGAGCGCTTAGCCTCTACACGCCCTGGCGGGCATGGGCGCTCGATCTGTCGCTTTCCCGCATCCTAACGGTCGCGCTCATCTATTTCTGGGTCTTCTCCTTCGCCATGGCCCTGCTTTGGGCGGGCAGCGTCAGCGACATGGCGCGCTACAATGCGGCCAAGGCGGCGGCGATGGAGACCGCCGCGCTCCGTGCCGAGGCGACGGCCCTGCGCTTCCAGCTCAATCCCCATTTCCTGTTCAACACGCTGAATTCCATCGCCAGCACCATCGTCGACGGCCCCCGGCAGGATGCCGAAAACATGGTGATCCGGCTGGCGAGCTTCCTGCGCGCCTCCCTCGCCGCCGATCCGGCGCGGACCGTCATCCTGGACGAGGAGGCTGCCGCCATGGAAGCCTATCTCGACATCGAAAAGGTGCGTTTCGGCGAGCGAATGATCGTGGAGATCGACATCGGCCGGGATGTCGAAGACGCGTTGGTTCCGCATTTCATCCTGCAGCCGCTGGTCGAAAATGCGGTGAAGCATGGCGTCGCGCGCACCTCGGCCCCCGTCGCCTTGCGCCTCTCCGCATCCCGCGATCAGGACCGGCTGATCCTGCGTGTCACCAACCGGGCCGCCACCGACGATCAAGCCACGATACCCGCCGCCGCGCGGACGCTGCCGAAACTCGCGAGCACCGGGCTCGGCCTCGACAATGTACGGCAGCGCCTCGCCCTCTCCTATAACGACGCGCTTCTCAAGACCGTTGCCTTCCCGGGCGGCTTCACCGCCGAGATCGACCTGCCGTTCAGCACGGTCGCAAACATGGCCGATCCGGACGGCCAGCAATTGCTCCACGCCGCGGAGTAAAAGCGGATCGCCGCGCGGCCGGAATTCAGCTCTTCAGCTTCGCCAGCACGCCCTGCAGCTGCATGGCATTGGACATGTCGCCCTCGACCTTCAGCTTGCCCATCATGAAGGCGGTCATGCCGTCGAGCTGACCGTTGGCGAGCGCTTGCCAATCGTCCCAGCTCACCTTGATCGTGGTGTCGGCGGCGCCATCGTCTTCCGTCACCCGATTGTTGACGCCGTCGAGCAGGATGGTGCCTTCGCCGCCGAAATCGAGCTTTACGGTTTTGCCCGGAATATAAGCCTGCTTTTCACCCAGCGCGGCAACGAGTTCGCTCTTCGTCATCATTTTCTCCCTGGAAGGTATAGCAGCACGTCTAGGTGACGTGAACGTAACGTCAAGCCTGACACGCCTGTCAGTAACGGCGAAGGGAGTGGAATTCACGGGCGGACGCGACTAGTGCGAAGGGCCATGACCACGAAACGCACCGGCGGCCGCATCCTGATCGACAACCTCCTCTCGCAGGGGTGCGACCGCATCTTCTGCGTGCCGGGCGAAAGCTATCTCGCGGCGCTCGACGCCCTTCACGACACGCCGGAAATCGACCTCGTCGTCTGCCGGCAGGAGGGCGGCGTCGCCTACATGGCGGAAGCGGACGGCAAGATGACGGGCCGCCCCGGCATCGCCTTCGTGACGCGCGGTCCCGGTGCCACCAACGCCTCGGTCGGCGTTCATGTCGCGCATCAGGATTCGACGCCGATGATCCTTTTCATCGGCGACGTGGCGCGCGACGACCGGGACCGCGAAGGGTTTCAGGAGGTGGATTTCGCGGCGATGTTCGCGCCGCTTTGCAAATGGGTGGCGCGGATCGAGGATGCCGCCCGCATTCCAGAATATGTCGCCCGCGCCTACGCGACCGCCATGTCCGGGCGTCCGGGGCCGGTGGTGCTGGTGCTGCCCGAAGACATGCTCCGCGATGAAGTCGAAGCGGTGGACCGGCCGAAGGTCTGCCCGCCCGCCCAGGCCTGCGATCCCGTCGCGATGATGACCCTGCTCGACATGCTGAAGAATGCCTGCGCGCCTATCGCCATCGTCGGCGGCGCGGGCTGGGACCAGGCCGCCTCGCATTATTTCACTGAATGGGCGGAGCGGATCGGCCTGCCCGTCGCTGCGGCTTTCCGCCGCCAGGATTCGGTGCCGAACAGCTCCTCCGTCTATGCGGGCAATCTCGGCTATGGCCCCAATCCGAAGCTCGTCCAGCGCGTGAAGGACGCCGATCTCGTCATCGCGGTCGGCGCGCGCCTGGGCGAAGCGACGACGGATGGCTACACCCTCATCACGCCCGATCATCCGGGCCAGATCCTCGTCCACATCCATCCCGATCCCGCAGAGCTGGGCCGCGTCTATCACGCCGATCTCCCCATCTGCGCCTCCCCCCGCGAATTTGCGGAGCTGGCGGCGGATTGGGAGGATGATGTCATCGCCTTCTCGACCGGAGCGGAGGCACACAAGGAATGGCTGGACTGGACCGATGCCCAGCCGCGCCCCGAAGCCGCGCTCGATCTCGGCCAGGTCGTCATGCAGATGCGCGAGGCGCTTCCCGCAGACAGCTTCATCTGCAACGGCGCTGGCAACTTCTCCGGCTGGTGGCACCGCTATTGGCATTATGCCGCCCTCCCCTGCCAGCTCGCACCGACCAACGGGTCGATGGGCTACGGCATGCCCGCAGGCGTCGCTGCGGCGTTGCGCTTTCCCGAGCGGCAAGTCTGCGTCGTCGCGGGCGACGGCGACTTCCTGATGAATGGGCAGGAAATGGCGACGGCGATCGCCCACGGCGCCAACATGCTGATCCTGGTCGTCGACAATCAAAGCTACGGCACGATACGCATGCACCAGGAACGCGACTATCCGGAGCGCACCTCCGGCACCAGCCTCACCAACCCCGATTTCGCCGCCCTCGCCCGCGCCTACGGCGCCTGGGCCGAAACGGTGGAGAAAACCGAAGACTTCGCCCCGGCCCTTGCCCGCGCGCAGAAGGAGAAGGGCGTGAAGCTCCTTCACCTCAAGACGGACGTTGAAATCATCACCAACGCAACGACGATCACGAAATTGCGGGAGCGGACGCGGAGATAAACTTTGCCACGGGCAGGACCGCGCCGACTCAATTCTCCGGACGTCCCTTTACAACCCATAGTGAAAGCTTGAAGGATTAAATTTCGAAGCCTCGCTGGTCAGGCACATCGGACCACTCTGGGCCTTCTCCGCATGCCAGCTGTTCAGCGCATTGCAATTCGCGCGTCATCAGCAAACGGATCCTTACTATATCTTCGCAAGGAGCATCGGTTGCCGGTCGAAATAAGGTGAGAGGTTGTGGGTTCATTGTTCCGCTAAGGCGGACGTATTCGGCCAAGGCCTGCCAGCTAACCGCCTCTCCATTCCAATAGGGAATGGCATCGATATTCAATCGGATCGTATTCACACCCCTATGAGCGGTTTGCATGCTGTTTGGATCCTCTAACCAGTCTGCATCGGGGACTAGGCAACTACGGTTGTCAGTGGAGCATGCTCCGGTCGTCAGGACACTAACCAGGGCTGAGAGGCGAGCAACCACATTCATGCTTAAGTGTTGCCCAGAGCCGTTGTAAACGCAATGTCCGCGTTCCGCCCCTGCGGGACCGACAAGAGCGGCGCCGCTCGCGCCATCACTAGTCCTCCAAATCGCCCTTGATCTGCTGCAGCATCCCCACCGCGCGGGCGGCATAGGGGCCGATCCAGCGGTCGTGGATTTGCTTGATGGGGAGCGGGTTGAGGTGGTTCCAGCGCTCCCGCCCGTCGCGCTTGCCGATGACGAGGTCGGCTTTTTCCAGAACCTTCAGATGCTGCATCACCGTGCAGCGATCGAGCGCCGGGAACTCCGCGCACAACGCTCCCGTGGTTTGCGGCCGATCCTTCAAAACATCGAGGATCGCGCGGCGGATGGGCGAGGCCAAGGCTTTGAATATCCGGTCATTTGCTTCCGACGTCGACATGTTATAGATATATAACATATTTGATCGCGACTCAAGGAGAGGACAGATGGACCTGAAATTCAGCGTATCGGCGCGGATAGCCGCGCCCGTGTCGAAAGTGTTCGAAGCGGTTGCCGACCCCGATCAGCTCTCTCGCTATTTCACCACTGGCGGCGCCAAGGGGCGGCTTGAAACCGGCGCGACCGTCACCTGGGATTTCCACGATTATCCCGGCGCCTTTCCGGTCGAGGTGATCGAGGTCGAGAAGGACCGCCGGATCGTGCTGGAATGGGAAGCGAATGAAGGCGTCCCTGCCGAGGGGGAGCCCGTCGTCGATGCCGGCTACAAAACCCGGGTCACCATGACCTTCGAACCGCTCGACGATGGCCGCACGCTGGTGACGATTGCCGAAGGCGGCTGGCGCGAGACGGAAACAGGGCTCAATGCCTCTTACGGCAATTGCCAGGGTTGGACCCAGATGCTCTGCGCCATGAAAGCCTGGATCGAGCACGGCATCAACTTGCGCGACGGCATGTATAAGTAACTCCCTCTCCCCTCGGGAGAGGGTTGGGTGAGGGTGACAAGGCGGCAAAAGGTCACCCTCACCCTCCCGCTTCGCGGGCCCCTCCCTCTCCCGCAGGGAGAGGGTCACAACCCGAACGGGTAAGTTTCGTCCTCGCCCGGCTTCTGTTCGCCGGGTAGCGGCTTTACCGCATTGGTCTCGTCGAACCAGACCCAGCCGTCGAACTGACGCGGCATGACGGCCTCGCTATAGTGGCTCCAGCGTTCCGTTTCGGGCCGGTAGATGACGCCGATGAAGCGTTGCAGGCGCGGCTCATCCAGCGCCGCCTTCAGCTCCGCGCCAAGGCCGCGAAGGTCGAGCAGGAAGCGGCTTAGGCCCGCCTTGTGCGACATGTCCTCATAACTGCCGCCGAGCGCGGGGCGCACTGTCTTCACCTTCATCGGCGCGTCCCAATCGTCGGCGGCGGCGACGGTGCCCGAATGGGTGCCGAAGCCGAGCAGAACGGCCTGCTTGCCGAACTTCTCCCGGCAGAGTTGCCCGATATTCAGCTCCTCGCGCACCACTCCCATCTCGGTCGCGGCGGCGTTGCCGATATGGCTGTTATGCGCCCAAACGATCGCCTTGGCATCCGGCCCCTTGGCGTCGAGCAGCTGGCAGAGCGTTTCGAACATATGCGTGTCCCGCAAATTCCAGCTTTCCGCCGCGCCACGGTACATGACCCGGTAATAGGCCTCCGCATTCTTGACGAGCCGGGCATTGGCGGCGGCGTCCAGAAATTCGTCGCCATCATCGATCCCGACATATTCGGCGCGGCTCTGCTGCAATTCCTTCAGCATCCGCACGACCTCATCCTCGCAGCGCGCATAGCCTTCCGTAATCGCCATCGCGCCATACGCGGCGGGATTGCGGGAATAAGGCATCAGGCAATTATAGCGCTCCCGCGCCAGCTGCGCCGCCTCCGGATCGACATCCTCCAGATAGCCGATCACCGCCCGGATCGACCCGTTCATGTTGTAAAGATCGAGGCCCCGGAAACTCACTTTGTCTTCGGGCACCCGGCCGTCATTGTGCGTCCGCAGCCAGCGAATGAAATCGTCGACATCGGTGTTGCGCCACATCCAGGTCGGGAAGCGCTGGAAGGCGCGCTCTTCGCCGCGCCGCGCGGGCCTGCGCCGCACGTAGCGATCGATCGTCGCCGCATCGGGCCAGTCCGCTTCCACCGCGACAATGTTGAAGCCGTGCCGTTCGATCAAGCGCCGCGATATGGCCGCCCGCGCCTTGTAGAATTCGGACGTGCCGTGGCTCGCCTCGCCCAGCAGGATCACCTTCGCGTCCGCATAACGGTCGAACAAAGCGGAAAAATCGGGATGGTCGAAATTGGGCAGGGGTTCGGCGGCATCCGCGATCATCTGCGGCAATGTCTTTGGCGCCGTTTCGGCACGATGATCCTGCCAGCCATAAGCCCCGATCAAGGGCACGAAGCGCACGCCGCCCAGATTTTCCATGTCGTAATCGTCTTCGCCCCTGCGCGTGACCTTCACGAGCGTCTGGACGCTATGCGGTTCCCCGAGCGGCATGACGAGGCGCCCGCCGATCTTGAGCTGGGCCTTCAGGATATCGGGCACGCTGGGGCCGCTCGCCGCGGCGATGATCGCGTCGAACGGCGCTTCGGCGGGACAGCCTTCGGTGCCGTCGCCTTCGACGATCCTGACATTGGCATAGCCCAGCCGCCGCATCCGTTCGGCCGCTAGCGCGGCAAGCTCATGGTGCCGCTCGATCGAGACGACATGGTCGGCGACCTTCCCCATAATGGCTGCCGCGTAGCCGGAGCCCGCGCCGATCTCGAGCACCTTGTCGCCCGGCGCCACGCCTGCCGCCTCGATCATCAGGGCGACGATATAGGGTTGGGAAATGGTCTGGTCCGCCTCGATCGGAAGCGGCGAATCCTCATAAGCGAATTCGATCAAATGGTGAGGGATGAATTCCTCGCGCGGCACGGCGCGCATTGCGTCGAGCAAAGGCGCATCGTGAATGCCCCGCGCGGCGATCTGCCGCTCGACCATCTTCTCGCGGGCTTGAGCGAGGTCGGGCATTGAGGGGAAACGAAAAGCCCCGGAGAGGTGTTCCCTCTAAGCCCTCCCCTAGATGGGGGAGGGTTGGGTGGGGGTGATCTACGACGTAGAGCGCGATCTTTCCGGAAGCATCACCCCCACCCCATCCCTCCCCCATCGAGGGGGAGGGAGCTTAGATTAGCCCCGCCAAGGGACTCGACGGATCGGCATAGCGCCGCTTGCCCATTCGTCCGGCGCGATAGGCCAGCCGTCCGCTCTCCACGGCGAGCTTCATCGCCCGGGCCATCAGGATCGGATCCTTCGCCTCGGCGATGGCGGTGTTCATCAGCACGCCGTCGCACCCAAGCTCCATGGCCACGGCCGCGTCGGAGGCCGTGCCGACCCCAGCGTCGACCAGCACCGGCACCTTGGCGTTCTCGACGATCAGGCGGATCATAACCTCGTTCTGAAGGCCGAGGCCCGATCCGATCGGCGCGCCGAGCGGCATGATGGCGACCGCGCCCGCATCTTCCAATTTCTTCGCGGCGATGGGATCGTCGGCGCAATAGACCATCGGCTGAAAGCCTTCCTTCGCGAGGATTTCGGTCGCCCGGAGGGTTTCGATCATGTCGGGGTAGAGCGTCTTCGCCTCGCCCAGTACCTCCAGCTTCACCAATGTCCAGCCGCCCGCCTCCCGCGCCAGGCGCAGGGTGCGTATCGCGTCCTCGGCCGTGAAGCAGCCCGCCGTATTGGGAAGATAGGTGATCTTCTTCGGGTCGATATAATCCATCAGGATCGGCTGATTGCGATCGGAGATGTTCACCCGCCGCACGGCCACGGTCACGATCTCCGCGCCCGATGCTTCCACCGCCGCCGCATTCTGCTCGAAGCTCTTATATTTTCCGGTGCCGACAATGAGGCGCGAGCGGAAGGTCTTGCCCGCCACCGTCCAGCTATCGTCGACCTGGCCCGAATGATCGCCGCCGCCGACGAAGGTCACGATCTCGTAATCGTCGCCATCTTCGATCTTCACTTGCGCGAGGGTCGAGCGCGGCACGATCTCCAGATTCCGCTCGACGGCGACCTTCGCCGGCTCCAATCCCAATTCCAGAGCAAGGTCGGCGATGGTCATGCCGTCCACGACGCGGCGATGCTCGCCATTCACGGTAATGGAAAGAGTGCCGTCGCTGTGCATGGTTGAACCTTGTGGTTGATGTTTGCAGGCGTCCATATAGGAAGCTCGCATGGCAACGCTACCGACGATCTTCGTATTGAACGGCCCGAACCTCAACATGCTGGGCGTGCGCGAGCCGGAAATCTACGGATCGACGACGCTGGACGAAATTTGCGACACCTTGGACGATCAGGCCCGCAAACTGGGCGTCGAGGTCGACATGCGGCAGTCCAATCACGAAGGGCATCTGATCGATTGGCTGCAGGAGGCGAATGCGACAGGGGCCAAGGCGGTGATCCTGAACGCGGGCGGCTTCACCCACACCTCCGTCGCGATCCGCGACGCCGTGAGCGCGATCGCGGTGCCGGTGATCGAAGTGCATTTGTCCAATCCGCAGGCGCGGGAAAATTTCCGGCATCAGAGCCTGATCTCCGCCGTCGCCAAGGGAACAGTCGCAGGATTTGGGGCGCTGGGATATCAGCTTGCTCTGGACGCGGCGGCCCGTCTCTGACAAGGGCAGCCGCTTCAAGGGGAAAAGAGGTTTTTCATGACCGACACCACGGAAGGCGCGATGCAGGTCGATACGGATCTGGTGCGCCAGCTCGCTGAATTGCTCAACGACGGCGATCTTTCCGAAATCGAGGTTCAGGACGGCGAACGCCGCATTGTCGTGAAGCGGCAGATGGGTGCCGTCGTCCAGGCCGCGCCGGTGCAACAGGCCGCGCCTCCGGCCGCCGCGCCCGCCGTTGCTGCACCGGCCGCTTCAGCCGCCGAAGCCGCGCCCGCCAATCATCCGGGCACCGTCAAGTCGCCGATGGTCGGCACAGCCTATCTCTCCGGCGAGCCGGGCGCGAAGCCCTTTGTCTCGCCGGGCGACAAGGTGAATGCGGGCGACACCCTCCTCATCGTCGAGGCGATGAAGGTGATGAACCCGATCGCCGCGCCCAAGGGCGGCACCGTGGTCCGCATCCTCGTCGACAACGCGCAGCCGGTGGAGTTCGACCAGCCGCTCGTCATCATCGAGTAAGGCGGGGCCATGACGATCAAGAAAGTCCTCATCGCCAATCGCGGCGAGATCGCGCTTCGCATCCACCGCGCCTGCCACGAAATGGGCATCAAGACGGTGGCGGTGCACTCCACCGCCGACGCGGATGCCATGCATGTCCGCCTGGCCGACGAAGCCATCTGCATCGGACCGCCGCCGGCGGGCGAGAGCTATCTCAACATCCCCAACATCATCTCGGCGGCCGAGATCAGCCATGCCGACGCGATTCACCCGGGCTACGGCTTTCTTTCCGAAAACGCCCAGTTCGCGGAGATCGTGGAACTGCACAACATCATCTGGATCGGCCCCAAGCCCGAGCATATCCGCACGATGGGCGACAAGGTGGAAGCGAAACGCACCGCCGCGAAATTGGGTCTGCCGCTCGTTCCCGGCTCCGACGGTCCCGTCGAGGGCATAGAGGAAGCCAGGAAGGTTGCGGCGGAAACCGGCTACCCCGTCCTCATCAAGGCGGCGTCTGGCGGCGGCGGGCGCGGCATGAAGGTCGTCCGCTCCGAGGACGAGCTTGAAGCTCAGATGATGCAGGCGCGGTCCGAAGCGAAGAACGCGTTCGGCGACGACACCGTCTACATGGAAAAATATCTGGGCGACCCGCGCCACATCGAATTCCAGATTTTCGGCGACGGCAACGGCAATGCCATTCACCTCGGCGAGCGCGATTGCTCGCTCCAGCGCCGCCACCAGAAGGTGCTGGAGGAAGCCCCCTCTCCCGTCATCAGCGCCGAACAGCGCGCCCATATGGGCGGCGTGGTCGCCAAGGCCATGGCCGACATGGGCTATCGCGGCGCGGGCACGATCGAATTCCTTTACGAAAATGGCGAATTCTATTTCATCGAAATGAACACCCGCCTGCAGGTCGAGCATCCGGTGACCGAGATGATCACCGGCATCGATCTCGTCCGCGAGCAGATCCGCATCGCGGAAGGCAATCCGCTCTCCTGCCGCCAGGAAGACGTGCAGTTCAAGGGCCACGCCATCGAATGCCGGATCAACGCGGAAGACCCCAAGACCTTCGCGCCCTCGCCCGGCACGGTGAAGGGCTTCCATGCGCCCGGCGGCATGCACGTCCGCGTCGATAGCGGCCTTTATGCCGGCTACAAGGTGCCGCCTTATTACGACAGCATGATCGCCAAGCTGATCGTCTACGGCTCCAGCCGCGAACGCTGCATCATGCGCCTGCGCCGCGCGCTCGAGGAATTCGTGATCGAAGGCGACGGCATGAAGACCACCATCCCCCTCCACCGCGACCTGATCCAGGATCCCGAATTCATGTCGGGCGACTATACGATCAAGTGGCTTGAGGAATGGCTGGCGCGGGAAAGCGAATAAGTCGGTTCTGAAAGGCGTGACCGCCTAGCCGCTCCATGTTATTCGGCGGAAGGGGGTCACCATGCGTATCCTGCTTCTCGGCGCCGGGGGTTTCATCGGACGCCATATTATGAGCGAGCTGATCGCCCACGGCCATGACGTGATTGCAGTGGTGCGCCGCGACGCGGGCTTGAGCGGAGCTTTTCCCAATGCACGTTTCCGGTCGATGGACCTTGCGGCAGCAATCGATCCGTCGGCATGGACCGAGCCACTCCGGGGCGTGGACATCGTCATCAACGCCGCGGGTGTGCTGCGTGGTTCCGACATGGTGCCAGTGCATGTCGCAATGCCGGGAGCCTTGCACGAAGCCGCCCTTGCCGCCGGGGTGCGGCGCGTCGTCCTCATCTCCGCGATCAGCGCACGGCCCGATGTCGATACCGATTATGCGCAATCGAAGCTCGAGGGGGAAGCCGCATTAAAGGCATCAGGCGTTCCTTGGACGATCCTCCGTCCGTCGCTCGTCTATGGCGATGGCTCCTATGGCGGAACATCTTTACTGCGCGGAATGGCCGGTCTGCCGTGGCGCATTCCCCTGCCCAGTCGGGGCGACTTCCCCTTCACGCCCATCCACGCTGCCGATCTTGCCCGATCCGTGCGGCAGATATGCGAGGACGCGGCCTTTACCGGACAGATACTGGAGCCTGTGGGGCCGGAAACCCTCAGTCTCGCGGATTTGCTCGCCCGCTATCGTGCTTGGCTCGGTTTCGGCCAGGCCCGCTTTCTGCACATTCCGATCCCCGCGATGCGCCTGTTCGGCAGGATTGGCGACGTCATGAGCAGCGGCCCGGTTTCGACTAACAGCCTCGTCCAGCTGATGGCAGGAAATGCGGGCAGCAGCGCGGACTTCGCGAAGGCAATGGGATGGATGCCGCGCAGCCTCGGCAAGGCTCTGGCAGCACGACCGGCTGAAGTGCAAGACCGCTGGCATGCGCGCCTCTTCTTTCTTGCGCCCGCGATCAAGGCCGTTCTCGTCTTTCTATGGCTTGCCTCCGCCTTACTCGGCTTCGTCTATGGCCGCGCGGCGACGGAAGCTCTGGCCGTAGCTGCTGGCTTAGCGGGAAGCTGGGTTTCCCCGCTTCAAATGGGATCAAGCCTCCTCGACCTAGCTGTCGCTGCCCTGTTGCTCTTCGACAAAAACAGGCGTTTCATAACACTCGCCCAACTCGTGGTGGTCGCGGGTTATACGATCATGATCGGGACGCTGTTGCCGCACCTTTGGGCCGATCCCTTTGGTGCATTGCTCAAGAATATCCCGATCTTGGCTCTCATTCTCGTCCATGGGGTCATCGGAGACCGGCGATGAGTGATTATTATCTGCTCCTCAAATGGGTCCATATCCTGAGCTCCACCATATTGTTCGGTTTCGGCGCGGGGACGGCCTGGTATCTTTGGGCGGCGCATCGAACCGGCGATCCCCGCATTATCGCCAGTGTCGCGCAAATAGTGGTGAAAGCGGACTGGATATTCACGGGCACCAGCGGTGTGGTGCAACCGGTGAGTGGCGTTCTCCTAGCCTCCGCATCGGGCTATGCGCTGAACGAGGGATGGCTTCTGCTAACTTATGCTTTGTACCTCCTCGCTTTCACCTGCTGGGCCCCCGTCGTCGCGCTTCAGATAAGGGCGCGGCGCCTGGCCGAAGAAGCTGCGCGCGAGGGAACCGCGCTGGACGAACGATACCAGCGTACGATGCGGCTCTGGTTTCTGCTCGGCTGGCCCGCTTTCCTCTCGCTCATCGCGGTTTATTGGCTAATGGTCGCCAAACCAGCGCTGTAACAAGCGGCGTTTCTTAAGTGCGGAGCCTCTTCATGAAAGCCACCATCTACCACAATCCCAAATGCGGCACCTCCCGCAAGACGCTTGACATTCTGAACGAGGCGGGCGCCGACGTGACCGTGGTCGATTATCTGAAGAACCCGCCTGCGCGAGAAGAATTGCAACGCCTCTACGAACGCGCCGGCATCACCCCGCGTGAGGGATTGCGCGCCAAAGAGCCGCTGGCGGAAGAATTGGGGCTAACCGCAGCGGATGTCAGCGAGGCGACGATTCTCGATGCGATGCTGGCCCATCCGATCCTGATCCAACGGCCCATCGTCGAAACCGAAAAGGGCGTGAAACTCTGCCGTCCGCAGGACGAAGTGCGGCAACTCCTCTAAAAGCGTAGCGGCACTTGTCCGGGAGGCTTGATCTCAAGGACAGGCAGCCCACAATCCCGGCATGAGTCTGACGCCCGATCTGCTGCTTCGCGCTTATGCCATCGGCGTCTTTCCGATGGCGGACAGCCGCGATGCGAGTGAGGTTTATTGGGTCGAGCCCAAGAAGCGCGCGATCATCCCGCTCGACACCTTCCGCCTCTCTCACTCCCTCCGCAAAACTGTGCGGGGCGGGCGGTTCGCGGTGACTTCCGACGCCGCCTTCACCGATGTCGTGCGCCTTTGTGCCGCGCGCGAGGAGACGTGGATCAACCCCGAAATCGAGGAAAGCTATGCCGCGCTTTTTCAGGCCGGTCATGCGCATAGCATCGAATGCTGGGACGATGGCGCGCTCGTGGGCGGTCTTTACGGCGTGTCGCTCGGCCGCGCCTTTTTCGGCGAGAGCATGTTCTCGCTGCGCACCGACGCGTCGAAGGTCGCGCTCGCCTGGCTCGTCGCTCGATTGAAAGCGGGCGGCTTCACCCTGCTCGATTGCCAGTTCATGACCGATCACCTCCGCAGTCTCGGTGCGGTGGAGATCAGTCAGAAGGATTATATCGGATTGCTTTCGGCCGCCTTGTCGGAGGGTTCGGAAGGGGGCGACGTTGCCGGCACGGGCGAAGGCGCCGCATCTTCCGGCGCCGACTTCGGGGCGCTCGACCGGTTGCTGGAAGAAGCGTCGCGCGACGGCGCGGCGGTCCCCGCGGGATGGGTCATCGCGCAGCTTTTAGGCCACACGTCGTAGACCGGATGCTCGACGACGTTGAGCGACGGCGTTTCCTTGTACAGCCAGCCTGAAAAGACGCGCTTATAGACGCCGTCCGTGTTCGGCACGTCCAATTGGACGAAGGCGCCGGTCAGGATCTGCACCTCCCAGGGCGCGGTCGTCTCGCACGCGCGCAGCCGCACGATGACATCGCCGACCCGCACCGCCTGACCGGGCTTCAACGTCAGGTCGCGCTGGATGCCGTTTCGCTTGTTGAGGAAGCCGAGCACCGCGACGCGTTCCGCCATCGGCGTGGTGCCGGGCGCCAATGTCTCCACCGTCTGGGGAATGTCGACCGTTTCAGGCTCGCCGGACAGGTCGCGCCGCGCGCGCTCCGGCACGCCCCGGTCGCAACCGGCCAGCGCCAGTCCGGCCACCAGAAGGGGCAGAAGCGCCCCTATCTTGTCGCGGCAGCAGCCCACCGGTCAGTTCGGAGTCCAGGCTTCGTAATCGCCGCTCGCGGCCTGGCGGCGGCCGCCCCGCTCCAGCGCGCCGGAGGGACGATAGGCCTGCGCCGTGCCGGTCAAATTGCCGGTCGCGGGCTTTTGGAACGGGCGGACCGGCGGCAGGGCGTCGTCGGGCAACCCGTCAATCTGCCTGTGGATCCAGGCATGCCATTCCGGCGGAATGGCGCTCGCATCATTCTCGCCCGCATAGATCACCCAGCGCCGGCCGTCCTTCTTGCCTTCATAATAGACATTGCCGGCCGAATCGGTGCCGACCTTGCGCCCCGTCCGCCAGCTGTGAAGCGCGGTGCCGATGGTGGCGCCGGTCCACCAGGTGAATATCTTCTTGAGCATGGCTTCCGCCTAGCGCCGATGGGGATGGAAGAAAAGCCTTACCAGCTGACCTTGTCGCCCGCCTCGATGCCAAGTTCGGCCGCGCGCCCGCCCGCGAGTTCGAGAACCGCCGCGACCGGTTCGGAGGATTGAACGGGGGTCAGCGAATGGGGAATGGTATTGGCCGCGATGCTCGAAATCGTGCCATCCGCGCGGATGAAGACCATGTCGAGCGGGATGAGCGTATTTTTCATCCAGAAACTCGCGATGCGCGGCTCCTCGAAGGGAAAGATCATGCCCGCGTTGGGGGCGAGCGTCTGCCGGTACATGAGACCCTGCCCCTGCTCTTGAGGCGTGGCCGCGACTTCGACCTGGAACAGGTGGGCGCGGCCGTCGGCGCGGATGGTGAGCGGCACGACCCGCAGCCCCGCTTCCGATCGGACCGGAGCGGTCGGCTGTGCCTGCGGCTGCGCATTGCACGCCGTCGTGCTGGCAAGGAGGGCGAGGGAAAGGGCGGCAAAATGAGGGTTCATACGGGCTCCACGGCAACGGCAAGCGGCCCTTTGCGGCCGACGGCGATCCGCGCCCGAAGCATTTGATCGGGCAAAAGATCGACGAGTCCCCCCTTTCGCACAGTTTCCATGTGAACGAAAATGTCTTGAGACGGATCGGCCTCCCGAAACACGAAGCCGTAGCCCTTCAGGCGATTGAACCATTTGACCGTCACCGCCTCGAACGGTCCCGCCGCGTCGATAAGGGCGATGGGGTCGACGCGCTCGGCGATGCTGGCGCGCGGCGTTTCCGGCATCACCGCGTCGGTGAGGTCGATCGACAGGATGCGGCGCGCCTGAAGGCCGCGTTGCTCTGCGGCGACCATGCACGTCACCCGCGCGCCTTCGGGTAGGCTGCGGCGGCCATGTTCCTTCAATATGCTGAAGTGGATCAGGACATCACCATCGGCGCCGTCGCTGACGACGAAACCGAAGCCACGGGTCGCATCGAACCATTTGACGACGCCCTCGACGATTTCGGCGTCGGTTTCGGCCTCTGCCGCGACGTGTACGTCCTCAGCGCAAAGAGAGGCCGTCATACCGCCTTCCTCGTCCTTTTCACGCGGTATCATACGCGATCCACCCTGTTTTATGAACAGGTATCACGGGTCATGGTTAAAAGGAATATTTTCCGGCCTCCTCGCCGGAACTGTCCTCTTCCGGAACGTCGCCCGGCATGGCGTCCACCACCCGGCGCGCCACATCGAGACCATGGCCGGCGCGCAGCATCGCGGCCAGCGCCTTCTCCCGCCCCGGCCGGTCCGGAACGGCGGAGGCGAAGGGCCCGATCCGCTTGCGCCGCGCAAAGGCGAGGGCCGCACTCAGCTGGCTGCCCGCGGCGATGGACCGGGCTTCTTCGCCTTCCTCCTCGCCGATACCCGCCGCGCGCAGGCTTTCATGCACCCGGCGCGGGCCGTAACCCTTGCGGCCGAGCGATGCGGCGCGCGCTGCGGCAAAGGCGCGGTCGTCGACATAGCCGAGGCGTTCGATCCGCTCGACCAGCGCCTCGACCGGCGCCGCATCATCACCTTGCCATCCGCGTTCGGCAATTTTGCGATGGAGATAGGCGCGCAGCTTCGCGCGACTGGTGGCATAGCGCCCCACATAATGGAGCGCGAGTCGTTCAAGGCCCGCGGCATCGATGGGCGGCCTTGCACTTTTGTGCCGACGATGGTTCACGCGCCATGATTGTGCCACAGTCGGGCCGAAATATGAACGCGGCTTGTGGCGTAACGGGCAATATGAAGAGATGAAACCGGCTGGCCGGTCCATCGTCTATTGAGGAAATATTCCAACGTCATGAAAAACGGTGAAAATTCCGCTCTCGCGCGCAAGCTGCCTGCTGGCGGGGATATGATCCCGACCGCGACCGGCGACGATCTTCCGCGCCGGTTCGCCGATTTCGATACGCTCGGCGACGCCCTCGATTATGCCGCGACCGGTAAAAGAGGGCTTAATTTTCACGATCCGCGCGGCCAGCTCGCCCGCCCTTATCCATTCCGCGCGTTGCGCGACGATGCCATCCAGGCCACTTATCGCCTGATCGCCCATGGCGTGAGGCCGGGGGACCGCATCGCGCTCGTCGCCGAAACCGGCGCCGAATTCGCCGCCCTTTTCTTCGGCGCCGTCTATGCGGGCGCCTGGCCCGTGCCCTTGCCGTTGCCGACTTCGTTCGGCGGCAAGGACAGCTATATCGACCAGCTCGCCGTCCAGCTCAAAAGCTCGGACGCGCGCATCCTCTTCTATCCGGCCGAGCTTGCCGCCATGGCCAGCGCCGCAGCCGAAGCGCAAGGCGCCGAGGGGATCGATTGGGAGAGCTTTGCGGAGCGCCCGGCACCGGCCGCCGATCTTCCAAAGGCCGATCCGGACGACATCGCCTATCTGCAATATTCCAGCGGCTCGACGCGTTTCCCGCACGGCGTCGCGGTCACGCACCGCTCGCTCCTCAACAATCTCGCCGCACACAGCCATGGCATGCGGCTTCAGGACAGCGACCGCTGCGTGTCCTGGCTCCCTTGGTATCACGACATGGGCCTTGTCGGCTGCCTGCTCTCTCCAGTCGCGAACCAGGTGTCGACCGATTATTTGAAGACCGAGGATTTCGCCCGCCGCCCGCTCGCCTGGCTCGATCTCATCAGCCGCAACGAAGGCACGACGCTCAGCTATTCGCCGACCTTCGGCTACGACATCTGCGCCCGCCGCATGTCGAGCCAAACCAAGGCGTCGGATCGCTTCGACCTGTCGCGTTGGCGCGTCGCGGGGAACGGCGCGGACATGATCCGTCCGGATGTCATGCAGAGCTTCGTCGACGCCTTCGCCGACGCGGGCTTCAAGGCGTCGAGCTTCCTCCCCTCCTATGGCCTGGCCGAAGCGACGCTCGCCGTGACCATCATGCCGCCGGGCGAGGGCATCGTCGTCGAGCTGGTGGAGGAACATCTCCTCGCCGGCGGCGGGGAAGCCGACAAGAACAAGCCGCAGCGTTTCCGCGCCATCGTCAATTGCGGCAAGGCCGTGCGTGACATGGACGTCGAGATCCGCGACGAGGACGCCGGCGCCCTGCCGGACCGCGCGATCGGCAAGGTGTGGTGCCGCGGCCCATCCGTCATGGCCGGCTATTATCGCGACCCCGAAGCGACGGCGGCCTGCATGGCCGGCGGCTGGCTCGACACGGGCGACATGGGCTATTTGTCGGACGGCTATCTCTACATCGTCGGCCGGGCGAAGGACATGATCATCATCAACGGCAAGAACCATTGGCCGCAGGATATCGAATGGGCGGTCGAGCAATTGCCGGGCTTCAAGGCGGGCGATATCGCCGCCTTCGCCATTACGACGCCGGGCGGCGAGGAAACCCCCGCCGTACTCGTCCAATGCCGGACGTCGGACAATGAGGAGCGGAGCCGATTGCGCACCGAAATCCGCGAACGGGTTCGCGCCATCACCGGCATGAATTGCGTCGTCGAGCTCGTCCCGCCGCGGACGCTGCCGCGCACCAGCTCCGGCAAATTGAGCCGGGCGAAGGCGCGCAACCTCTATCTCTCCGGAGAGATCCAGCCCTACGACATCGCAGCCTGACACTTCTGCCGCCAATGCGAAAAAGTGGCCTCGATTGAGCGGCTTTTCATGGGAAGCCTAACGTTTCGCTAACCAATGGTCCTTATGTCTGCACCCGCAGGAAAGGCCATGAGCGAAGGTTCACCACCCCAACTCGATTGGCGCGTTGTCTTCAACCGCGCCGAACCGCCCGGTAAAACCGGGTGGGGCCGCGTGCGCGCCGCGCAGATCCAGGAGCTGAGCCGGTCGCTCAGCTTCGCAATCTGGAGCCAGGCATTCAACGCGATCCTGCTCGTCTTCATTATTCGGGATCAGGATTGGCGGATGCTAAGCGGGTGGCTCGTCGCGATCGCGGCGATGAACCTGCTGTCGATTCACCACGTCCGGCGGATGGCGCCTAGGGGTATCGTTGCCCGTCCAGCCATCGAGAAATCGTCTTATTATGGCGTGATCTTTGGACTTTTATGGGCATTTCCTGCGCAATATTTCGCGCCTTATGCCGATCACACGCAATTACTGGCCATCGGCTTGATCACGACGGGAATGATGGCCGCTGCGGCCTTCATCCTTGCCCCCATGCCGCTCGCTGCCGGGGCCTACATCTGCATCATGGGCGCGATCGTTACGAACATGCTGGCCCAATCCGGCTCGGCTGGCATTTCACCTGTGGGAATTGCCTATACGATCGGCCTTTTGCTCCTCGTCCTGACCAACGGACGGAATTTCATGCAGCGCAAATGGGTGGAGCTCGTTTTGGAAGAACGATCGGAGACGATCAGCCTTCTGCTTCGCGAATATGAAACCAGCGATGCCGATTGGCTTTGGCAGACCGACCGATTGCTCAGTCTTGAAAGCGTTTCCGCGCGCTTTGCCCGGGCGATCGGCCGCGAAGCCGCAGATTTGGAAGGCCAGCCGATCCTCAACCTCCTGCTCGAAAGCCGGGATGCCGACGAAGGGCTCGCCGGCATGCTGGACGGTGTCATCGACAAGATCCGCAAACAATCCTCCTTCTCCGAAATTACCGTCCCGCTCGTCAGTCCGCAGGGCGTGCGTTGCATCGAATTGTCGGCGCGCCCGCGCTACGATTCCAACGGGCGCTTCATCGGCTATCGCGGCGTCGGGTCCGACGTCACGCAGGCCCGGCAGGCGGCGGAACGCATCCAGCATATGGCCCGTCACGATCCGCTGACCGGCATGCCCAACCGGCTCCAAGTCATCGAAGCACTGGGCGCGGCGCAGGCGGGTGCCGATACGCGGGGGTCGGCCTGCGCCGTCATGCTGCTCGATCTCGACCGCTTCAAGACGGTGAACGATTCGCTCGGCCATGTCGCCGGCGATTATCTGTTGCAGGAACTGGCCAGGCGGATCGACAACCTGATCCCCGCCGCCGCCACGGCGGGCCGCCTTGGCGGGGACGAATTCGCGATCGTGCTTCCCGATACGGACCGCGAGCAGGTGCACCGGCTCGCCATCGAAATCATCGAGGCGGTGAAGGAACCGGTGGTCTACCAGGATCAGAATCTCTTCGTCGGCGTCAGCATCGGCGCGGCGTTCGGCCCCGGCGACGGCGACAGCGTGGAAGAATTGGTGCGCAACGCCGATCTCGCCCTCTATCGCGCGAAATCGAGTGGCGGCGACGACATCTGCTTTTACGAAGCGCGCTTCCACGAAAGCGCCGAGGAACGGCGCCGGCTTGAGCTCGCACTCCGCACCGCGCTCGAAAATGCGGAGTTCGACATCCACTACCAGCCGGTCGTGAATGCGGAGACGGCGCGGATCGAAAGTTTCGAAGCCTTGCTGCGCTGGCACCATCCGACGCTGGGCGACATTTCGCCCGCTAAATTCGTGCCCATTGCCGAGGAAACCGGCCTGATCGGGGCGATCGGCGAGTGGGTGTTGCGCACCGCCTGCCACGAAGCGGCGCAGTGGCCCGGCAATGTCCGCATCGCGGTCAACCTGTCGCCGCGCCAGCTGCTCGATCCCAATTTCCTGCTGAAACTGGTCTCCGCTTTGTCCTATTCCAACCTGAAGCCTGGCCTGCTGGAGCTGGAGGTGACGGAAACCGTCTTCCTCAACCTGACGCCCTTCACGAAAAAGGTGCTGCAGCAGATCCACAGCCTCGGCGTGCGCCTTGCCATGGACGATTTCGGAACCGGCTATTCGTCCTTGGGCTATCTGCGCGACACCAATTTCGACACGCTGAAAGTCGATCGCACCTTCGTCAAATCCCTGTCGCGCGAGGATCCGGGCAGCGGTGCGATCATCCGCGCCGTCGTGGCGCTTGCCGGCAGCCTCGGCATGACGACGGTGGCCGAAGGCGTGGAAACCGCCGAACAGCTCGATCTCGTCCGCGAATATGGCTGCGATCGCGTGCAGGGATTCATCTTCTCCGATCCGCTGACGGCCAGCGATGCCCGCAAACTGCTCATGGCGCGCGGGGCCATCAGCGCTGCGGCGTGATCCCGTCCAGGCGGGTGGAAATGAGGTGCAGTCCCTCTTGCGCTCCCCCATCGCCACCGCTAAGACCCGCCCTCTCCGGCTCCACAGGAGTGTAGCTCAGCTGGTAGAGCATCGGTCTCCAAAACCGAGGGCCGTGGGTTCGAGTCCCTCCACTCCTGCCATCTTCCTTTCGAAGGTGTGATGAAATGAGCGCCGGAGAGATTATATGAGGTCAGGGTCGCGGGGGTTCTCCCAAGTCGGCCATGGCCTTTTTTGTGTTGTTTGAAGAGGATCGTTCGTGGCGAAAGTCAGTCCCGGAGAATTCCTGCGGCAGGTGAAGGTGGAGACCGGCAAGGTCGCCTGGCCGACCCGCCGTGAAACCATGGTCACCACCGTCATGGTGTTCATCATGGCCACCCTCCTCGGCCTCTTCTTCTTCGGCGTCGATTCGGCGTTCAGCGCCATCGTCAAGGCGCTGCTCGGCCTCCTGAACTAAGGATCACCATGTCACGCTGGTACATCATCCACGCTTATTCGGGTTTCGAGAACAAGGTGCGCGACGCGATCGTGTCGGAAGCGCAGCGCCTGGGGCTCGAGCAGCTTGTCGAGGCCGTCGAAGTCCCCACCGAAAAGGTGACGGAAGTCCGCCGCGGCAAGAAGGTGACGTCGGACCGCAAATTCTTCCCGGGCTACGTCCTCGCGAAGCTCGCGATGAACGACGACGTCTACCACCTCGTCAAGAACACCCCGAAGGTGACGGGCTTCCTCGGCTCCAGCGGCAAGCCGCAGCCGATCAGCGAGGCCGAAGCCGCGCGCATCCTCAACACGAAGGAAGAAGCCGCCGCCGCCGCGCCCAAGACCAAGGTCAGCGTGGATTACGAGATCGGCGACAGCGTCAAGGTGCTGGAAGGCCCGTTCGCATCGTTCAACGGCCTCGTCGAGGAACTGGATTTCGACCGCGGCCGCGTAAAGGTCTCCGTCTCCATCTTCGGCCGCGCCACGCCGGTCGAACTGGAATTCGAACAGGTCGAGCTTAGCAAGTAAGACTTTTTGCGAAAGCAAAAGAAAAGGCCGGGGCAAAAGCTCCGGCCTTTCTTATTACAGGATTAGGCGTCATTCCGCGCCGCTATCCTGCCCCTCCGGCTCGGCTACCTTCAATCCCATCTTCTTGAGTTGCTGGAGCAGTAGTGCTCTCTCGTCCCATGACAGCAACGGATCGGCTCCCGTAAGCGGCGGACCGGACTTCGTTACGGTTATCCCCTCAGGTCCAGGCTTCAATTCCACCTGCGCGCCCGCGATCTTCACGATCGACATGCCCGACGGTGCATAGATTCGCCTGGGCGTACTGCTGGTCAGCGCATCGCCATAATAGATGCGTTCGGAAATCAGAATGAATTCGCCATCCTGCTTTTCATAGACGTAATCGACCCGCAGCGGCCTTTCGAATGCCGCTGCATCGTTGCGTTCGATCGGCGGCGGTCCGTCATTTGAGGATGTCGTCGCGTCGTAGGACAGACCCGTGACGGCGAACGCCGGCTGGCGCCCGGTCAAGACCGTGTGGTTGCCAAGGTTGCTATAGGGCACGCAAGCGGCCGACCATCCACCCTTGCCGATCGTCTGCGCCTTTTCCTTCTGAGGTTCATCGTCATGAATGGGCGCGCACCACGTCAGGTCCAGGTCGATTTGACGATATTCCTCATCGCCCACGGGCTGAAAGTCGGGCATCCCACCCCGGGTCACTTCCATACGCGAACGGGCCGGAAAGCCGTACACGACCGTCCCGGCCGCAAGCGAGCGCTTGCTGATCAAGGTCGACACGGACACGTCCTGCTTTAACACGCCGCGATAGGCGTGGTGGAAGGGCACCGTGGCCAATGCCTTGCCTGGGGAAAGCATCCCCTCGTGAATGACCGCGCCTTCATCGGTCATGAGCATGGGATAGGGGAATTTCTTGATTGCCATCAGCTGCGCCTGATTGGGCGTGTAGCCGACGCCAAGATTGACCAGGGTAGCGCCTTCCAGCCTAAAAAGACCGTCCGGTTGCACAGCCCCGAGCAGTCCGAGCTGGGGATTGTTCTTGGGGCCGACGGTGAAGGCGAGCGGGCCGATGCCAGCGATATAGCCGCCAGAAGAGACCGAGGCTGCGCCGCCCGCCCAGGAACTCAGCCGAGTACCGCGCCTGCAGGAAGCAAAGCTGCTATCCTTGTCATGCCAGCCGAAGGCTGCGGGTGAAACGGGCATATCCCGGTCGACCGTCGAAGACGCTGCGTAGCGCGGCCGGTCATAATCTTTGGCGCAATTGCGAAGCTCTACAGGAATTTCCGGCCGGGCTTCATCGGCCAATATGCGATAGGGCTGCGGTGCATCCAGCGGTTTTACCGCCTTCATCAAAGTCAAGTGATAGGGCTTCATTCCCCGTTCCGGAAGGGCATCGGCAATATGGTCGAAACGCCCGTCCGCATCCTTGTCGATCATGCAGAAAAACTGGCGCTTGGCTGCGTTCGCGCCGCAGAAATACCGAGGGCCTTGCGAATCCTTCAACCCGCTCGATCCGGCACCTCGATGCTCCTCATTGGGAAAAGCCCTCCATAATAAGTCGTCGGGCGATGGCGCATCCGTCATCGCCAACGTCGCAGCTTGGACAGGTTTCAGCGACAGGCGCGCGAGCAGGGGATTGTCCGGCTTCTTGCCTTTGGCCCACAGAGTTTGGGCAGCACCATTCGCGTCCACTCCAGTGAGCAGCAAAGGGACATCGATCACGCTCGTTTGCTCGATCTGCTGGACCGTCGGCGCCTGCGCAAGGGAGGGCTGCGGAAAAAGGGAAGCAGCCCCCATCCCATAGAAAAAACTTTGCTTCATTCGACGGATCGCCATTCTCTTCCCCCACGTTAAGTCTGCTGACCTAATATACGCCGACTATTTCCAAGTCGTTGCTTTTTCGGCGAGAAAGGGGCTCAACGTTAAAAGAACGTCGTCAGCCAATAAAAAAGCGCGCCGACCGCGCCTGACGCCGGGATGGTGATGACCCAGGCTGTCACCACGTTGCGCGCCACGCCCCAGCGGACGGCCGATGCGCGGCGGGCGACGCCGGCGCCGATGATGGAGCCGGTGATGGTGTGCGTGGTCGACACCGGGATGCCGAGGGCCGAGGCGGTGAAGATCATGATCGATCCGCTCAGCGATGCGCTGAAACCCTGGTGCTGCGACAATTTGGTGATGCGCGAGCCCATCGTTTCGATGATCTTCCACCCGCCCATGAGCGTGCCGAGGGCGATGGCGACATAACAGCTGATCGCCACCCAATGCGGCACTTCGAAATCGCCGGTCAGATAGCCGGTCGAATAAAGAAGCACGGTGATGATCCCCATCGTCTTCTGCGCATCGTTGAGGCCGTGGCTCAGCGAGTAGGCAGCTGAAGAAAGGAGATGCAGCCCCCGGAAGCTCCGCTCCGCTCCGCGCGCAGTTGACCGCTTCAAGGCCCAGCTGCTCGCCAGCATGATGAGCATGGCGAGGAACATGCCGAGCGTCGGCGACAGGACGATGGCGATCAGGGTCTTGTTGAGCCCGCTCCACTGCACCCCGGTGAGGCCCGCATGGGCGATCCCCGACCCCACCAGCCCGCCGACGAGGGCGTGGCTGCTCGACGAGGGAATGCCTTTGAGCCAAGTCAGCACGTTCCAGAACATCGCGCCGACCAGCGCACCGAAGATCACGGCGGGCGTCACCAGATCCTTGTCGATCAGCCCCTTGCCGATCGTATCGGCGACCGCGTGAAGCTGCGGAAAGGTGATGGTGAGGAAGTAAGCGGCGAAGTTGAACAGGGCCGCGAACAAAACCGCCTGCACCGGCCCCAGCAGCCGCGTCGCGACCACGGTGGCGATGGAATTCGCCGCATCGTGCAGGCCGTTCAGGAAGTCGAAGGCGAGAGCGAGGGCGATCAGCCCGATGAGCAGCGGCAAAGCCAGTTCGTGCATTAGGGTCCGTACTCAATTAGGGAGTGGGTTGGGATCGTCTGGAGAGCGCTTTTGGGCAGGAGAGAGCCGAAGGGCGGCCCTTGATGGGCCGTACGAGGCGATCGACGCATCCAAAAGCGCTCTCCAGACGACCGCGAAGCGGCGGATTGTCCTTTGCCGCCTGGCAGCGTCGCTTCGTCGGTCACGATGCATAAGCATCGCTCCTCTCCTCTCTCCTCCCCAGGCAACAAATGCCAACCCGTCACAACCCGCTCCCTAATTGAGTACGGACCCTTAGCTCTACCCGTCAGGCGTGTTCGATGACGATGCCGTCAATCTCGTTGGCGACATCCTCGAACGCGTCGGCGATCCGTTCCAGATGCTTGTAGATTTCGCGCTCGACGACGAAGCGGAGCGTGTCCGTCCCGCCATATTTCTTGAACGTGTTCTTGAGGCCCTTGGCGTGGATTTCGTCGGCATGGCCTTCCATCCGCACCAGCCGCTCGGTGAGCTCATGGAGCCGCGCGCCATTGCGGCCCACGTCGCGGAGCAAGGGCATGGCTTCCGCCGTCAACCGCGCGGCGTCGACGACGATCCCCGCCATGTCCTTCATTTCGGGCTCGAAGCCGGTGAATTCGTAAAGGCGGATGGCATTCACCGTCGCTTGCATCTCGTCGATGGCATTGTCCATCGCGCCAATCAGGCCCGTGATGGCGCCCCGGTCGAATGGTGTCAGAAAGGTTTGCCGCACCGTGTGGAGTACGTCGCGGGTGATGTTGTCCGCGTCATTCTCCCGCTCCAGCACTTCGCGAATATGCTCGTCGGCCGCTTTCCCGTCCTCGAACAGGCGCGCCATGGCGTTGGCCGCGGCGATGATCGTCGCGGCATGCGCTTCGAAGGATTCGAAGAAATTGCCGGTCTTCGGCAACAGGCGCTGGAACCAGGCGAACATTGAACTGACCTTTGCTGTCGTCGGGCCGGGAAGCGGCAGCGAGAACCGCCGCACGGCCGCGTTGAATTCGGATGTGCTGAAGGACCGGATGAGGTCGCGCAGATCGGGCTCGTCCACCGCGTCGGCGGCTTCCGCCAGGGTGAACCAGCGCCGCCCGCGCTCGCCTTGTTCCTTCCAGGCGGCAAGCTCTTCGGTTACCGCCAGCGGAAACACGTTGACGCTGACCATCAGCGATGCGCCGCTGCCCCGCCGCTTGCGATAGGTGTAGGAGCCGAGCGCGGTCGGGCAGACGCGCCCGGTGACGCCCGCTTCCTCCCGCGCCTCGAGCGCCGCGCCATCGTGCGGCGACAGGCCGGAAGTGAGGTTGCCCTTGGGGATGACCCAGCGCCTGCTCTCGCGCGAGGTGACCAGCAGCACCCGTGTCACCGCTTCGGCCGGCGGCCCGTCGATGCGATAAGGCAAAGCTGCGATTTGGCGAATGATGGGACGGACTCCGGCCTTGGAAGAACCGGCCCCGAGAGCCAGCTTATCCCCCCGCCGTCAAGGAAAAAGGGCCGGAAACGATGCTGCTTCCGGCCCCTTTGTTACATTTTTATGACAGGTCAGAAACGAAGGCCCGCGCCCAATTTCACCTGGTTGCGCGACACGTCGCCCCCCTCTTCCGTCTCGTTGTAAGAGGTGTGGAGATATTCAGCCTTGATATAGAGCGGGCCCGCGACCGCGAACTCCGCGCCGCCGCCGACATGATAGCCGCCGACATCGTCGGTGCCGGTGAAATTCTGCGTCTGGTCCTGAAGGTCGCGATAGGCGGCCTTGAAGCTGCCGTTCGACAGGCCCGCCTTGCCATACAGCAGCACGCGGTTGCTCGCTTGGAAACCAAGCCGCGCCCCCAGCGTGTAATTGCGCTTGCCTTCGAAGCAGAGTTCGTCGTCGCCCTCGACAAGCTGGCAATGCTCATTCTTCGGGAAATCGATTCCCGCATAAGCGCCGACGAGGGTCGAGCCGAGCTTCAGATCGTAACCGGCCTCGCCACCCACGGCGAAATCGTCCGATTTGTGGTCGAACAGGCCGTCGCCATCCTCGAAATCGCCTTTGACGGAAGCCGCGTCGCGGCTGCCATAGGCTTCGACGCGAAGGCCGGAGAAATCGGCGGCGGCGGCGGGCGCGGCGGCGAAGACGGCCGCTGCGGCGAGAACATGGTGAAACTTCATGATATTTCCTTCCTGAACGCCCGGCACAGTACAGCGCACCGGTCTAAGGCCCGATTGGCGTCCTCCGCCTTGCCGCTCCATGAACCGCGAGATGTGGCTCGCCCTATTGATCCACCCTCTCATTCAAACTCCCCCGTCATTCCAGCGAAAGCTGGAATCTCCCTTCCCTTCCGCATTTAACCAAATGAGATTCCAGCTTCCGCTGGAATGACGCCGTGATCCAAATGACGCTGGAGTGTTGCCCTGCATGGCCTCTTTCGCTATGGGCGCCCTCTTCCAACTCATCGCAGTCGGAAATTTGCGGGAGGACGTCTTGCGTCCGCTTGAACCGCTAAACTTGAAAGAGAGTGAAAATGGCTAAGAAAATCACGGGCTACATCAAGCTCCAGGTGCCCGCGGGCGCCGCCAATCCGTCGCCGCCGATCGGCCCTGCTCTGGGTCAGCGCGGCGTCAACATCATGGAATTCTGCAAGGCGTTCAACGCCGCGACCGGCGACCTTGAAAAGGCGATGCCGATCCCGACGATCATCACCGTCTATGCCGACCGTTCCTTCTCCTTCGAAACGAAGACGCCGCCGGCGACCTTCCTCATCAAGAAGGCCGCGAACCTGAAGTCGGGCTCGAAGGAGCCGGGCAAGGTGTCCGCCGGAAAGATCGCGCGTTCCAAGCTCACAGAGATCGCCGAGATCAAGATGAAGGATCTGAACGCGAACGATCTCGAAGCCGCGACGAAAATCATCGAAGGCTCCGCCCGCGCGATGGGCCTCGAAGTGGTGGAGGGCTGACATCATGGCAAAGCTGACCAAGAAGCAGAAAGCGCTCGCTACCCTCGACCGCGAAAAGCTCTATGGCGTCGATGAAGCCATCGGCACCGTGAAGACCCACGCGACCGCCAAGTTCGACGAAACGATCGAAGTCGCCATCAACCTCGGCGTCGATCCGCGTCACGCCGACCAAATGGTCCGCGGCGTCGTCACCCTGCCCGCGGGCACCGGCAAGGACGTCCGCGTCGCCGTCTTCGCCCGCGCGGGCAAGGCCGACGAAGCCAAGGCTGCCGGCGCCGAAGTCGTCGGCGCCGAAGACCTGATGGAAGCGATCCAGAACGGCCAGATGGACTTCGACCGCGTCATCGCGACCCCGGACATGATGGGCATCGTCGGCCGCCTCGGTAAGGTGCTGGGGCCCAAGGGACTGATGCCGAACCCGAAGCTCGGCACCGTCACGCCGAACGTCGCCGAAGCCGTGAAGGCGGCCAAGGGCGGCCAGGTGGAATTCCGCGTCGAAAAGGCCGGCATCATCCATTCCGGCATCGGCAAGGCGAGCTTCTCTGCGGACGACCTCCGCAAGAATTTCGACGCCTTCGTCGACGCCATCGTCAAGGCCAAGCCGGCCGGCGCCAAGGGCAAATATGTGAAGAAGATCGCTCTGTCTTCCTCCATGGGCCCGGGCCTCAAGGTCGACACGACGGAAGTCGCGAACGCTTAAGCAACAAGCGTCCGGACCGTTATTCCGGTCCGGGGCAAAAATGGAAAGGCCGGGGCGGAAACGCTCCGGCCTTTTTTGTTGCCTAGATGATAACCGCCCTTGGCCAAATATATGACAGTATAGTTGCATCAAAGATACAATCCTCGTCTGATAGTAGAAAAGCGCAATGTTGGTATTCCACTGCCCTCTTTTAGGCGGTAGATGATTGAACTTGGCTATAATTCGAGGTTAATATGCGTAGGCTGAACTCTTTGTCTCTTTCCGCAGCTTCTGTCCTGGCCCTGACGATCGCCACGTCGTCCGGTATTGCGAATGCCCAAGAAGCCCCTCAATCGACCGAGACCAGCCAAGAGGCGGTAGACGAGACACCCGCTGAAGCGGATAATCAGGAAATCATCGTTACTGGTTCGCGCATTGCGCGCCCGGAACTCGATTTTCCGAATCCCGTAACGACGTTCAGCAGCGAAACCCTGGAGCAATCGGGCCAAACCAACCTGACTGAATTTTTGTCCGAGTCTCCAGCGCTTATTTCTTCGCAGACTAGCTCCCAGAACTCCGGTTCCACCACTGCGGCTTTCGGCGGCACCAGTATTAATTTGCTGGATCTCCGCAATCTTGGAACCAACCGCACCCTCGTCCTGGTCGATGGTCGTCGCCATGTAGGAGGCTTGCCGGGCACAAATGCCGTCGATATCAATACCATTCCAAAGGATCTGCTTGATCGCGTAGACGTCCTGACGGGCGGTACATCGGCCATTTATGGCGCCGATGGCGTTTCGGGCGTGGTCAACTTCGTGCTGAAGCGGGACTTTGAAGGCCTTTCCGCTCGTGGCCAAGCCGGCATTTCCGAAGAAGGTGACGCGGGTAATCGCTTTTTCGCCATCACGGCAGGCAAGAATTTTGCTCAGGACCGCGGCAATGTCGCGATATCCTATGAATTCACCGAAGATGATCGAGTTAGCGGATTTGATCGTCGCCGGGTCGGCGATCCACGCTATGCTTTCAGCCTCGTGCGCAATCCCGCCGATTTTCCGGACAATCCAAATGTCTACGATCGCATCCTATTGAACGATCTCCGCTACGCCGACAGTTCGCGCGACAGTGCCGTGGACGTTGATCTCGATGGCCTACCCGATTTCACCGGCACCGGCAAAGTCTATGACCGCGGCCGGACCCTCCGCCAATCGGGGGGCTTGACGCAAGGCGGAGACAGCACTCCGCTCGCCGGCTATCAGGGAGATCTTCAGCCTGATAACCGGGTTCATAACGTCAACCTGATCTCTAGTTTTGAAGTAAGCGAGGCTCTTCGCCTCTTCGCGCAGGGCAAATATGTCAATACGCGTAGCTACAGCATTTCTCAGCCAAGCTTTGACTTCTTTACTTATCTCGCCCCAGACAATCCTTTCCTCATCGAACGCTTCGGAACGCGCGCGCCCGATGGCGCGCTTATCTCTCGCGACAATTTCGACCTTGGAGTGCGCGGCGAAACGGTTGATCGCGAGACCATTCGTGCGGTCTTCGGTGCTGATGGCCGCCTCGGCGATCATGCACGCTACGAAGTGTCCTACGTCTATGGAAAAACGAAATCGCGCTTCACGGAGGACGACTATCGTCTCGGCGACCGTTACTATGCCGCCCTTGATGCCGTGCGCGACCCGCTGACTGGGCGCATCGTCTGCCGCTCTACTTTGTTTCCCAACGGGAATATTGATCCGAACAATTACGATGCTCCTGCCACGACCTTCACTCCAGGCGCGAACAGCGGCTGCGTCCCCCTCAACCTTCTGGGCGAATATGTCGCCGATCCCGCCGCGATCGATTGGATCAATGTCGATCTTGTGAACCGCTTCACTGTCGATCAGCATGTTGTGTCAGGCTTCGTGTCCGGCGATCTTGGCGGACTGTTCCAGCTTCCCGGCGGACCGATCGGTTATGCCGTGGGCGCCGAATATCGCAAGGAATCGAGTGACTTCGTTTCCGATCCCTATCTCCAGGCTGGCGAGCTTCTCGATCTTGCGCAAATCTTGCCGGAGCAAGGTTCGTTCGACGTGAAGGAAGTGTTCGGCGAAGTTAATCTTCCGATTCTGGCGAACATGCCGTTCGCGCATACGCTTTCAGTCGGCGGCGCTGTCCGCCTGTCCGATTATTCGACTATCGGTACGACGACGACATGGTCGGTGAACGGCGTCTATGCACCTGTTCGCGACGTTCGCTTCCGCGCCACCTATTCCGAGGCCGTTCGCGCGCCGAACATCACCGAATTGTTCAGCCCGGAAAACGGCACCTTCTCGTTCATCGACGATCCCTGCGATCCCGTGAACATTCCTGAAGGTACCCAATTCCGCCAAGCCAATTGCACGGCGCTGCTTACAAATCTCGGTATTGATCCAGCGACGTTCAGCCCCACGAGCGATCCTACTGCAACTGTCAGCTTGCCAGGCCGGGCCGGCGGTAATCCTGACCTTGAGGAGGAAACGGCAAAGACCTGGACCGCAGGTATAGTTTTTACACCGACCTTCCTTCGAAATTTCACCCTGACGGCGGACTGGTACAATATTAAGCTGGCAAATGCGGTGAGCACCCCAACGGCCCAGGAGCTGACCGACCTTTGCGTCGATCAGCCGACCTTGGACAATGCTTTCTGTGCCTTGGTAGGCCGCGATCCGGACACCGGATATGTGAACGATTATCTCGTTGCTCCCCAGAACGTGGCGGAATTCCGGACTGCCGGTTTGGACTTGTCCTTAAATTACCGGTTTACGCCTGCTGAAAGCGTTGGCACATTCAACCTTCGTATTGTGGGTAATTACTTGGATAAGCTGACTTATATTCCGACGCCAGGAGCAGACATCGACGATGATCGCACCGAAGCCTTTGCGCCAAAGTATAGTGGTACGTTCGATCTCACTTGGGTCAAAGGCCCGCTGTCGATCAATTATGGCCTCAATTACTTCAGCAAAACGCGCCGGTATACGACCGAACAGGTTGAAGCCAACCCGGATATCGCGGATCCCAAATATATCTTTTATCGCGAAAAGTGGCAGCATGACCTGCGCCTCGCCTATGATGTATCTAAGGAGTTCGAGGTTTACGGTGGCGTAAACAACCTCACCGATGAGAAGGGGGATGTTGCATCTACCTCTTATCCATACAATTTCCTTGGACGCTTTTTCTATATCGGCGCACGTGTACGCTTGGCAGATATTGGATTTTGATTGATCAAGAGGAGGTATCGAATCTCCTCATGAATGCCGGGTAAATTAAAGGGCCGGGGCGGAAACGCTCCGGCCTTTTCGCGATGATGCACCTACACGCCTCTGCGAGCGGCGACTTGTCGCGCCTGTCCAACGGTCTTGCCGGCAACGCTCCCTTTCTTCCTTCAGATGCGTCTTCTCTGCGGCAGCGCCCTCGCCTCGACGTTCCTCGCCTCGGGGCTGGTCGGCGCGGCGCCCGCCGACGCGCAGATCGTGCGCATCGCGGAGCCGAATTCGGTGACCGTCACCAACTGGGGCGTTCAGGTCGGTTTCGACGAGGTTTCCGAAACGGTCGACGATCGCGGCGGCGTGGTGATGGCGGGCGTCCTCGCCGGCTATGTCCGCTCGGACGTCGATTTCAACGACGACGATGGCGAGGCGCGGTTCAGCGGCTACAATATCGGCGGCTACATGACCTACGTCACCGGCAATTTCTTCACCGACATCCTGGTGAAGGCCGACATCCTCGACCTCGATTATGCCAATGGCGGCATCGAACGGGACAATGACAATGTGCGCAGCTACGGCGCGCGGATCGATACCGGCTATCGCGCCAACCTCGGCGGCTTCTTCCTCGAACCGCAGGCGACCCTCGATTATGTCTATACCGAAATGGAGGATCTGGAGGTTTCCGGCGCGACGGTCGGCATGTCCGACGGGCGAACCCTGCGCGGGCGTCTCGGCCTTCGCGCCGGAACCAGCTTCGACACCGGCGGCACGCGGATCGAAGCGAGCATCATGCCGAGCGTCTGGCACTATCTCCACAGCGAAAGCGCCGTGGCGATCACGGGCGCGGGCGAAACCGTCCGGATCGACGATCCCCGCAACAAGACCTATGGCGAAGTGTCGGGCATCGTGAACGTCTTCGGCGCGTCCGACCGCACTTCGGCTTTCCTAAAGGCCGACTACCGGTTCGGCGACGACCTCAAAGGCTATGGCCTCAGGGCTGGCCTCCGCTTCCAGTTCTAAGCCTTGGCCCGACCTTGAAAAGAGCCCCCCGGCAGCAATGCCGGGGGGCTCTTTGCGTGAGACCGCTGGGCAATGTGGGCAAGGACGAAGCCCGCTGACGCTTGGCCGCTTCGCCCCACCGGAACGTAGAACGTTTAGCGGAACGCCCACCGCAATGTGCTCGCCATGCCGAATGTGCCGGCCCGAATCAATGAGGCCGCGACCCCTGGGCCGGAAAAGCCATGCATCCGGCGCGCCCAGGCGGGGAGGAGATCGATCGCGGCCTGGACGGTGAGCAGCTGCACGCCCCGGGTCGCACGTGACGAGCCGCGTGAGTTAAGGACGATCCGCGCCACGTCCCGGGATCGCGCGTCGGCAACGAGCTCGGGCCGCATCGCCGCGATCATCGCTTCCGCCTCGGCTCGGCTAAGCGGCGGGCGTTCGACGCCCAGCGCGCCGCCGATCCGTGCCGCTTCCGCGAAATAACGGTCTTGATCGGCGCGGCTCATTCCTAGCTCCCCGTACCGGATCCAAGCATCGAGAAAGCTGACCGTTTCGGTCAGGTGCACCCACAGGAGCAGGTCGGGATCGTCGGCGCGATAGGGCGTGCCGTCGGGCAGCGTCCCGGCCACATGATCGTGGATACGCCGCACCCGGTCGATCGCGGCTCCGGCCTCGTCGCGATGTCCGTAGTCGTCAGCGCGATGAAGCGCGCGGTGCGGCGCAGGCGGCCCAGCATGTCACGCCGGAAGTCGGAGTGGTCCCACACGCCCGCCAGCACTTTGGGGTGCAGCATCTGCAACAGCAGCGCCGCGATCCCGCCCACCATCATCGTGGTGACGTCGCCATGGACGCGCCAGATGACGGAATCAGGAGAAAACAGAGCATCCGCGGAACGTTGCACCGGCCCCTCGCCGCGCGCTGAATCGTGAAAAACGGCGCGCACTTCTCCCGCGATCCGCCGTTTATCGCGCGCGCAACCGGATCGGCACCTGTCAAGCGGGCGGCCCGGTGCGTGAAGCTGGCCATCGGGCTTTCTCCTGAGGCGCGATACAGGTTGGTCCTCGCTCAAGAGAACGGACGCCGGCAAGGAACATCGCTCAATCCTGATCATTGGCGGTGAAAGGAGAGCCGCCATGGCCACGCAGCCCGGACAGCCGGATATCATCACGCCCCAATCGCCGCCCGAAATCCAGCCGGTGCAGCCGTCGCCAGACCAGCCGGACACCAGCCCCCCGGAAACCATCCCGCCCGATCCGGGCCGGGACGACCCGGACCCGGCCCTGCCCGAAACGCCAGCGCAGCCTCAGCCGCTTTAGGCCCTGCTTTAGGAGCTGAACGGGCCGGAAGCGGGCAGCCAAAATCGATCTTGGAACAGCCGCGCGGCATATTTTTGGCAAGGGGCGGCACCCGCGAAGCATCGGTTGCAAGCTGCCCGCCTTGCGCTTACATAAGAATTGCTCACGTCGCCTGCGACGGAATTTGTCGGCGCCTCGCGCGCCTCTCCTTCCCTTTCACGCTTCAATAGCTCCGCTGCGCCGGTTGCGCGCGGAAAACCTGTCATCGTGAAAGGACCGCGCATGACCGTTGGTACCGTAAAATTCTTTAACTACGACCGGGGCTATGGCTTCATCTTCAACGATGCGGGCGGCGCCGATGCGTTCGTCCACATCACCGCCGTGGAAACCGCCGGGCTCCCCGGGCTGAACAAGGATCAGCGGGTCAGCTACGAACTTGAAACGGACGCACGCGGCAAGACCTCCGCGATCAACCTGCAAGCTGCCTGAACCCTTCCGGGGGCAAGCGCCTGCCCCTTTCAATCGAATATCGGAGACATTCATGTCGAGACGCGCCATTCACCCGTACCTGATCGCCAAGGATGAGGAAGGGCATTTCCGCCTTACCATTCGTGAAACCCGATACAATTCGCAGCATTATCCGCTGGTGACCTCCACCTTGCAGGACGAGCTGTTCAAGACCGCCACCGCCGCCCGCGCTCATGCCAAGGAGCATTATGGCGCGGAAGCCGGGCAGTTCGCGACGAAATAAACGCTTGGTCTTTTCCCGGTTGTCGGGCGCGCCGTTTCTGGAACAGGTGCGGCCGACAACCGTCTCTAGCCAAGTTCAGGAGTTGATGAGACATGAGTTCATATAAGGATCCGTCCTTTCAGGACCGGGTCGGCAGAGCCTTGGAAGCGAAACGGAAAGCGCTCGATGCCCTGCGTTCGAAGGCCCCCGTCGACGAGAAGGTCGTCGCGGAGCGGCAAGCGGTGCGTGCACGGCGCGAAGCCGCCGAAGCTGAAAAGCGTGAAGCGAAGAAGGCGGCGGAAAGTGCCGCCAAGGAGGCGAGAGCCCTCAAGGCCGCCGAGAAAGCCGCGTCGATTCCCGCGCCGCCGACTGAAGCGGATCGCAAGGCCGCGCGCGATGCGCGCTACGCGGCGCGCAAAAGCAGGAAATAGGGCTTTAGCAGCCATGTCGAGCAAGAGCCCCGCTACGCTGCAAGTGCGCACGGCCAGTCCTAAGGACGTAGCGGGCATACTCGCGCTCATCAGTCGCGCTTATCCTGGCATCGAAAATTACAATGCCGGGCAGATACGCGGCCAGATCAACAACTTCCCCGCAGGGCAGTTCGTCGCGGTCTTCGAGGGCGAAATCGTCGGCTATTGCGCCTCTTCGCGGATCGACGAGGTGATCGCGCTGGCGCCGCACGATTGGGCGACGATCACCGGCAATGGCTTTGGCAGCCGCCACGATCCCACTGGGGACTGGCTGTACGGAATCGAAATGGCCGTGGACGAACGTCAGCGCGGCCTTCGTATCGGCAAGCGTCTGTATGAAGCGCGACGGGCTCTCGCCGAACGGCTGGAGTTGCGCGGCATCGTCTTCGGCGGCCGGATGCCGGGCTATGCGCGCGTTAAGTCGAAAGTGGACGGCCCCGAAGACTATCTCGACCGGGTGCGCGAAGGAAAGTTCCGCGACCCCGTCATTGGCTTTCAGCTTTCGAATGGGTTCACGCCGATCGGAGTGCTTCGCAAATATCTCCCGTTCGACAAGGCGTCCGACGGGTTTGCCGCGCACATGGTATGGCGCAATCCTTATGTGGACCCGAACGAGCCGCTCGCCTTCCGCGTGCCACGCGATGTTGAAAGCGTCCGCCTCGCTACCGTCCAGCTCCAGGCGCGGGCGGTGAAGAGCTTCGATGAGTTCGTCCACAATGTCGAATATTTCGTCGACGTGGCGGCGGACTATCGCTCCGATTTCGTAGTGTTTCCAGAATTGTTCACCATGTCGCTCCTCTCGTTTGAAAAGGAAGCGCTGTCGCCGATGGAGGCGATAGACCGTATGACCGATCACCGCGCGCCGATCGTCGCCGAATTGTCGCGCATGGCGCTGCGTTACAACATCAACATCGTCGGCGGATCCCACCCGACCCGCACCGAAGACGGCAGCATCCAGAACGTCGCTTATATCTGCCTGCGCGACGGATCGGTCCACGCGCAGGAGAAGATTCACCCGACGCCGAACGAAGCGTATTGGTGGAAAATCAAGGGCGGGAACTCGGTTGAGGTCATCCAGACCGACATCGGGCCCATCGGCGTGCTCATCTGCTATGATAGCGAGTTTCCGGAACTTGCCCGGCGGCTGGTGGATGAAGGCGCGCGGATTATCTTCGTGCCTTTCTGCACCGACAATCGCCAGGGCTATATGCGGGTGCGCTACTGCGCGCAGGCAAGGGCTATCGAGAACCAGTGCTTCGTCGTCTTGTCCGGGAATGTCGGGAACCTTCCCGGAGTCGACAATATGGACGTGCAATATGCTCAATCGTGCATCCTCACGCCCTGCGATTTCCCGTTCGCCCGCGACGGTATCGCGGCGGAAGCAAGCGAGAATATCGAAACGCTGACGATCGCTGACGTGAATCTCGCCGATCTCACCTGGGCACGTGCGGAAGGCACCGTTCGCAACCTTTCAGACCGCCGGTTTGATCTTTATCGCATCGATTGGAATCGTGGCCAAGATGATCGCCCCTCTCCCGATATGCGGCCGATGGGGTCCAAGGCACCGGGCGGTGGCTAGGCACCAAGTCTCTACGGAGGCGAGCACATGATTTCCCGGATGCGGCCAATGCTTTCAAGGGCGCATATTCAAGCTGCACCCATGCCCGCTCTCGGCACCGCTCGGCGCCCGGCGCGGCTTGGCGGTTGACTTTGCGGGAGATTGCGGTAGAGGCGCGGGCTTGCCGGGTGGGCTTTCCCGCCGGGCAGCCGTCCGAGACAGTTGGTGGAGGTGATTTGGCCTCCTTAATGTCCAGCCTAGACGGGGAAGAGTTTCAAGCCGAACGGCTCAGCCGCATCGGTGTCTGCCTGAACGATCAGGCCGTCAGCCCTACCCCTCGGACATAAGTACCCGCGCGGCGGATGGTCCGCCGTGCGTAATGGAGTGTAAGGCATGGATCGCGCTCAAAAAGCCGAGCAGGTCGCACAGCTGAAGCAGACGTTCAACGAGAGCGCGGTCGTGGTCATCACCCGCAATCTCGGCCTGACGGTGGCGCAATCGACCACCCTCAGGAACCGGATGCGTGAAGCCGGCGCCAGCTTTAAGGTGTCCAAGAATACGCTCGCTCTGATTGCCGTAGAGGGCACGACCTACGCACCCATCAGCGACATGCTGACGGGTCCGACGGCGCTCGCCACCTCCACCGATCCCGTCGCGGCCGCCAAGGTGGTCGTCGACTTCGCGAAGACGACCGACAGGTTCGAAATCGTGGGCGGTGCGATGGGCGATACGCTCCTCGATGTCAACGGAGTGAAGGCGCTCGCCGAGCTTCCGTCTCTCGATGAACTGCGTGCAACGATCATCGGCCTCATCCAGGCGCCGGCGACCAAGATTGCGCGGACCATCAACGAGCCGGGCGCACAGCTTGCGCGTGTCTTCGGCGCTTTCGCCGCCAAGGCAGACGCCTGATTTTTTCTTGTTGAACTGAACATACGGGGCCGACGCGCCCTCATTGGAGACTTAAAATGGCAGACATCAATGCTCTCGTTGATCAGCTTTCCGAGCTGACCGTCCTCGAAGCCGCCGACCTCGCGAAGGCGCTGGAAGAAAAGTGGGGCGTTTCGGCCGCCGCGGCTGTCGCGGTTGCTGGCCCGGCTGGCGGCGGCGCCGCTGCTCCGGCCGCTGAAGAGAAGACCGAATTCGACGTGATCCTCACCGGCGACGGCGGCAAGAAGATCAACGTCATCAAGGAAGTCCGCGCGATCACCGGCCTCGGCCTCGGCGAAGCCAAGGCGCTCGTCGAAGGCGCTCCGAAGCCGATCAAGGAAGGCGTGAACAAGGACGAAGCCGAAAAGATCAAGAAGCAGATCGAGGAAGCAGGCGGCACCGTCGAGCTCAAGTGATCCGAGGCGCCTTGCGGCGCATCGGAGTCATCCCGGACTTGATCCGGGATCCAGGCTTTGAAAGAAGGCGGTTCCCTAGGGGCCGCCTTCTTTTGTTAACTTCACGTCATTATCATCCTTCCAATGAGAAGTGCATCGCCATTTGCCGGAGGCGGCAGACACTATACACTTGCCGAACAGCTTCGCGGGATCGATGAATGGGAGCAAGCGGGCTGGAACCATAAATTCGTGCAGCGGCCGGATGAGATAGCCTCTTGCGCCGAGGTCGCCGGCCTGTCGCGAAGCAAAACCTCCTATCGCGGAATCGGTGAGTGCCGGACCATCCGCTACCTCGTCGCCCGGTCGGTGGATCAGCCGTTCCTCGAGGAAATCTGCACCCTGAAACAACTGGAGCGTCTGGATCTCAACGGTCCGGTTACAGCAGCGAACATTGACTGCTTAGGCAATCTGACACGCCTGCGGCACCTAAGAATTGATAGTGCGCGTAACGTCACGGATTTCAGCCCCCTGCTTCTTATGCCGGCCTTGAAGCGTTTGTTCATCGAGAATGCGAAGCATATCTCAACTTTGGCCTGGCTCAATGATGCCCATCAACTTGAAGCCTTGGGCGTGGAGGGCAGCATGTGGATCCCGCTGACGCTACACAGTTTGAAACCAATTGCCGGCCTCAGATCCCTGCAAGGCCTCTTCCTCACCTCCGTCCGGCTTCAGGATAAAGACCTTTCTTCACTGGCAACCCTCTCAAGGCTCAAATTATTGCAGTGTGCGCGTTTCGCACCCCAAGCGGAATTCGAGCGGCTCCATCAGGCCAAACCCGATCTCGAATGCACCTGGTTCGACACGCGAAATTGGAAATAATTTAACTCCATTATCAACGGAAAGGGATGGAACCCGACCTCGGAACCGTCGTTCCATGATTGGTCCGTAACGCCTGCAAGCCTGGAGGCCATGCCTGATGAAGATCTGTTTTCCCTTCATCGCGCAGGCGCATCAGACCTTTCATGCGCTGCCGATCGCGCTGGAACTCTCGCGCCGTCACAAGGACGCGGAAGTCCATATCGCCGCGGCGACTCCCGCCCACCTCGCCTTCGTGAAGAAGCTCGCCCGCCAATATTATCCGGACGCCCGACCCATTTTCGAGATGCTGAGCCTGCCGCGTTGGGTCCGCGACAGCATCCCGCGCTGGGGCCAGGGCATCGCGCCCAAGCTCCTCTCCCTCTTTTGCAACCTGCGCTATTTCAGCGGCTTCGACGCCTTGGTCGTCCCGGAACGCACGACCTTGCTGCTGAAACGCTTCCTGAAGAAGCCGCGCTTCATCTGGACGCGGCACGGCGCCGGGGATCGCGCCAGCGGCTTCCAGAAGGATATCGGCCAGTTCGACTTCGTGCTGATGTCCGGCGGCAAGATCGAGAAAAGGCTGCTTGAGGAGCATCTGGTCGAGGAGGGCCATTACGCCACCGGCATCTATGCCAAATTCGATCTCATCCGGCGCATGAAGCGCGAGCCGCTTTTTTCGAACGGCCGGCCGACCGTGGTCTACAATCCACATTTCTGGCTGAGCCTGTCGTCCTGGCCGGCCTGGGGGCAACAGGTGCTCGATCATTTCGCGCGCAGCGATCGCTACAACCTGGTCTTCGCGCCGCACATCCGGCTCTTCTACCCGCCGCGCCCCGACAAATATGCGCCGTTCGCGCGCTTCGACCGGCTGCCGCACATGCGGATCGACCTTGGCAGCGTCGCGTCGGCGGATATGACCTATACGATGGGGGCGGACCTCTATCTGGGCGACGTCAGCAGCCAGGCGGCCGAATTCCTGATCCGCCCCCGCCCTTGCCTGTTCCTCAACGCGCATGGGGCGGACTGGCGGGGCGACCCCAATTACCGTTTCTGGGACATGGGGCCGGTGATCGACCATGTGAATGATCTGGAGGCGGGGCTTGAGGAAGCGTTCAGCACCCACGAACGCTACCGGCAACGGCAGATCGATTATATTCGCGACACGTTCGGCGCGGCGGACAAGCCGACCGGCCCCGTCGCGGCGGATGCGATCATGCGGTTTCTCAAGGCCGAGGCGGCTCAACCTGCGGCGATGGCGCCCAATATCGGACAATCGGCACCCGCATCGCCCGCACATGCATCGGCGAGCAGCTGAAGCTCGTCGCGGAGGCGCTGCAATTCGCCGAGGCGCGCGTCGATCGTCCGCAAATGGGTGAGGGCCAGCCGCTTCACCTCCGCGCTGGCTCGCCCCGGATCCTGGTAGAGGCCGAGCAGCTCCCCGCATTCCTCCACCGAAAAACCGAAGGCGCGCGCCCGCCGCACGAAGGCGAGACGCCCGACTTCCACCGTGCCGTAGATGCGATAGCCGGACGCCGCGCGCCCCTCCGGCACGACCAGGCCGATATCGGCATAATAGCGCACCGTCTTTACTGGCAATCCCGCCGCCTGGGCCGCCTGTCCGATCGTCATTCCCGGCAATGTCTTGACCTTCCAGTTACTGGAAGCCTTATTTCGCCCGCCATGGCCGCCGAATCAAGGAGCAACCTCATGGCCCATGCCGCCGCCCTGCCCGATTTCCATTGGCATTGCCGTCACACATGGCGCCGCGCCTCGGTCAACACCGCCTGGTGTCTGACCGGCTGCGCGGCCGGCGACTTCGGAACCATCGCCTTCTTCCAGCTGACCGGCATCGCCTGGCCGACCATGGCGATCATGATCCTCGCGACGCTGAACGGCATCCTCGCGTCGATCGCGCTCGAAACCGCCATCCTGTCGCGCCAGATGGCGTTGCGCACCGCCTTCAAGACCGCGATCGGCATGTCGCTCATCTCGATGATCGCGATGGAAGCGGCGATGAACGGCGTCGACTGGCTCTTGACCGGCGGCGCGATGCTCACCTGGTGGGTCTTGCCGATCATGCTGCTGGCCGGATTCCTTGCCCCGCTTCCCTATAATTACTGGCGCCTCAAGGCCCTGGGCCGCGCCTGTCACTGACCTTTCGATATGAGGACGATCACCATGCGTTCGATGCTTTCCGTGTCTCTTCTCGCTTTGATGGCGGCGCCGGCCTTCGCCCAACAGCACGATCATGGCGCCCATCCTTCCGCGCCCCAACCGTCCGCTCCGGCGCCGGCCCCGCCGCCCGCCGGACAGGACGATCATGCCGGACATACCCCTCCGCAAACACAGGAGGCAGGGCCGCATCGCCATCATGACATGGCCGAGGACATGAAATCCGAAGGTCATGACGGCCATGCCGCCGCCGCCCATGCCATGCGCGGCGCGCTCGGCCCCTACCCTTCATCCCGCGAGGCCTCCGGTACGGCCTGGCAGCCCGATGCTTCCCGTCATGGCGGCGTCCATCTGCGGGCCGGGGAGTGGACCCTGATGGGCCATGCCCTCCTGAACGGCGTCTATAGCAGCCAGGACGGTCCTCGCGGAGACGACAAGGCGTTCCTGTCCGGCATGGTGATGGGCATGGCGCAGCGGCCGCTCGGCGCCGGCACGCTTCAGTTGCGCACGATGCTGAGCCCCGATCCCTTCATGGGCAAGGCGGGCTACCCCCTCCTTCTCGCCTCGGGCGAGACTGCGGACGGCGTCACGCCGCTCGTCGACCGCCAGCATCCGCACGATTTCTTCATGGAATTGTCGGCGAGCTACAGCGTGCCCCTCGCGCCGGACACCAGCCTCTATCTCTATGGCGGCCTTCCCGGCGAGCCCGCCTTTGGCCCGCCCGCCTTCATGCACCGCATGTCGATCATGGACAGCCCGGAGGCGCCGATCACCCATCATTGGCTCGATTCCACCCATATCACGTTCGGCGTGGTCACGGCGGGGATCACGCATCGGAACGTGAAGATCGAAGCCTCCCGCTTCAACGGCCGGGAGCCGGATGAGAAGCGCTACGACATCGAAACGGCGCCGCTCGATTCCACCGCAGTGCGGTTGAGCTGGAACCCCAATGCCAACCTCTCCCTTCAGGCGAGCTGGGCGGATCTCAAGAGCCCGGAACAACTGGAGCCCGGCGAGGATGAAACCCGCTGGTCGGCGAGCGGGATCTACACGCGCGACCTCGGCGATGGGAAATGGTGGTCGGCGACCGCCGCCTGGGGCCGCCGCGACAAGGATCATGGCAGCCTCGACGCGCTCGTCCTCGAAACCGCCGTCGGCCTCAATGCCTGGACCCTGTTCGGCCGTGCCGAATATACCGAGAATGATGAATTGCTGTCGGAAGATGGCCATCATGGCGACACCTACCGGGTCGGAAAGGCGTCGATCGGCGTGATCCGGGATTTCGAGGTGGCACCCAGCGTGAAGTTCGGCATCGGCGGCCTTTACGCCCGCAATTTCGTGCCCGCGGCGCTGGAGCCGCTCTACGACGGCGACCCGGCGGGCGCGATGGCGTTCGTGCGCTTGAAAGTGGATTGATCGGATAAGATTTAGGTAAGTGAGATTCCAGCTTTCGCTGGAATGACATTCCAATTTTAGATCTCACGTCATTCCAGCGAAAGCTGGAATCTCACTTACCTCACTTCTCTTCTTACCGATTGATCCTGAATAAACCTCTCCAGGATCACACCTGACTAGACTCAGATGACCGGAGAAGGACTGGTGCGGCTGCAAGAGACGACGCGCGGACAACAACAGCCGAAAAGTTGACTTTCCAACAGCCTTTCCCTACATGCCTGCCATCACCACAGCCTTTCGGAACAGGACATGCCGTCGCGCAGCATGTTCAAAGCATTGATCGGCCTTGTGGTTCCTTAGACGCTTGAAGCTGCCTTTTCGTTGGAAAAGCGCGGCTTTTTGCGTTTTCAGCGCACCTGTTTCGACGGAACGAGGCGAAATTTTTCATGGCGACCAAGGCAGCACCGGCGGCGGAGACTCGGGTTTCCGCGTCCAAGCGGATCCGCAAGATCTTCGGCAATATCCACGAAGTCAGCGAAATGCCGAACCTCATCGAGGTTCAGCGCGACAGCTACGAACAATTCCTCCGCTCGCGGCCGCAGGACGGCTATGTGTCGGGCCTGGAAAAGACGCTGCGCTCGGTCTTCCCGATCCGCGACTTCGCCGGCACCGCCGAGCTGGATTTCGTTCATTACGAGCTTGAAGAGCCGAAATACGACACTGACGAGTGCCGCCAGCGCGGCATGACCTATGCCGCCCCGATGCGCGTCACCCTGCGCCTCATCGTGTTCGAGGTGGATCCGGATACGGAAACCCGCTCCGTCCTCGATATCAAGGAGCAGGACGTCTATATGGGCGACATGCCGCTGATGACGAAGAACGGCACGTTCATCGTCAACGGCACGGAGCGCGTCATCGTCAGCCAGATGCACCGTTCGCCGGGTGTCCTGTTCGATCATGACCGCGGCAAGACCCACGCTTCGGGCAAATATCTCTTTGCCGCGCGCGTCATCCCCTATCGCGGCTCCTGGCTCGATTTCGAATTCGACGCCAAGGACATCGTCAACGTCCGCATCGACCGCAAGCGCAAGCTGCCGGTAACGGCGCTGCTGCACGCCCTTGGCCTCACCAGCGAGGAAATCCTCAACACATTCTACAACCGCGTCACGTTCGTGCGCGGCAAGGACGGCTGGCAGATTCCGTTCGTGGCCGAGCAATGGCGCGGCCAGAAGCCCGCTTTCGACATCGTCAACGCCGAAACCGGCGAGGTGGTGTTCCCGGCGGGCCAGAAAATCACGCCGCGCGCCGCCAACAAGGCCGGCAAGGACGGGCTCACCAGCCTCGTCATCCCGACCGAAGAGATTTTCGGTCGCTATTCGGCCTATGACCTCATCAACGAGAAGACCGGCGAGATCTATATCGAGGCCGGCGACGAGGTTTCTCCTGAGAACCTCGAGAAGCTCGACAAGGCGGGCATCGACCGTCTCGAGCTGCTCGACATCGATCATACCAATACCGGCGCTTGGATGCGCAACACGCTGAAGGCGGACAAGTCGGAAGACCGCGACAGCGCGCTGTCCGACATCTACCGCGTCATGCGCCCCGGCGAACCGCCGACGAAGGAAACCGCCGAAGCCCTGTTCGCCGGCCTGTTCTTCGATCCGGAGCGCTACGACCTGTCGGCCGTTGGCCGCGTCAAGCTTAACATGCGCCTCGGCCTCGATGCCGAGGACACGATCACCACGCTCCGCACCGAAGACATCGTCGCGGTCGTCAAGGAACTGGTGAACCTGAAGGACGGCAAGGGCGAGATCGACGACATCGACAATCTCGGCAACCGCCGCGTCCGTTCGGTGGGCGAATTGCTCGAGAACCAGTATCGCGTCGGCCTGCTCCGCATGGAGCGCGCGGTGAAGGAGCGCATGTCGTCCGTCGATGTGTCGACCGTCATGCCGAACGACCTCATCAATGCGAAGCCGGCCGTGGCCGCGGTCCGCGAATTCTTCGGCTCCTCGCAGCTGTCGCAGTTCATGGATCAGACCAACCCGCTGTCGGAAGTGACGCACAAGCGCCGCGTGTCGGCGCTCGGGCCGGGCGGCCTCACCCGCGAGCGCGCGGGCTTCGAGGTCCGCGACGTTCACGTCACCCATTATGGCCGTATCTGTCCGATCGAAACGCCGGAAGGCCCGAATATCGGCCTCATCAACTCGCTGGCGAGCTTCAGCCGGGTCAACAAATATGGCTTCATCGAGACGCCGTATCGCAAGGTCATCGACAATAAGGTGACGAACGAAGTCGTCTATCTGTCGGCGATGGAAGAGGCGAAGCACACGATCGCGCAGGCCAACGCCGATCTGGATGCCGAAGGCCGCTTTACTGAGGATCTCGTTTCCGCCCGTCAGGCCGGCGAATTCCTGATGGTCCCGCGCGACCACATCACGCTGATGGACGTCAGCCCCAAGCAGCTCGTCTCGGTCGCCGCGTCGCTCATCCCGTTCCTCGAGAATGACGACGCCAACCGCGCGCTCATGGGATCGAACATGCAGCGTCAGGCCGTGCCGCTCGTCCGCGCCGAGGCGCCGTTCGTCGGCACCGGCATGGAAGAGACGGTTGCGCGCGACTCGGGTGCCGCGATCGCCGCCAAGCGCGGCGGCATCGTCGACCAGGTCGACGCGTCGCGCATCGTGATCCGCGCCACGGGCGAAGTCGAAGCCGGCAAGTCGGGTGTCGACATCTACACGCTCATGAAGTTCCAGCGTTCGAACCAGTCGACCTGCATCAACCAGCGTCCGCTGGTGAAGGTGGGCGACGTGGTGAATGCGGGCGACGTCATTGCCGACGGCCCCTCGACGGAGCTTGGCGAGCTCGCCCTCGGCCGCAACGTGCTCGTCGCGTTCATGCCGTGGAACGGCTACAATTATGAGGACTCGATCCTCATTTCCGAACGCATCGTGAAGGACGACGTCTTCACCTCGATCCACATCGAGGAATTCGAAGTGATGGCGCGCGACACGAAGCTCGGGCCGGAAGACATCACCCGCGACATTCCGAACGTCGGCGAGGAAGCGCTCCGCAACCTCGACGAGGCGGGCATCGTCTATATCGGCGCCGAAGTGGAGCCAGGCGACATTCTGGTCGGCAAGATCACGCCGAAGGGCGAAAGCCCGATGACGCCGGAAGAAAAGCTCCTCCGCGCCATCTTCGGCGAAAAGGCCAGCGACGTGCGCGACACCTCGCTTCGCCTGCCGCCGGGCGTTGCCGGTACGATCGTCGACGTGCGCGTCTTCAACCGTCACGGCATCGACATCGACGACCGCACCCGCGCCATCCAGGCCGAGGAAAAGGATCGTCTGCGCAAGGATGCCGAGGACGAACGCTCGATCCTCCGCCGTGCCACTTATTCGCGCCTGAAGGACATGCTGCTCGGCCAGACGGCCGCCGCGGCGCCGAAGGGCATCAAGAAGGGCAGCGCGATCGACCAGGATCTGCTGGACAGCGTCGAGCGTCACGAATGGTGGAAGTTCGCCGTCGCCGACGACAAGGTTCAGGGCGATCTCGAAGCCGTTCGTACCCAGTTCGACGAAGCCGAAGGCGTCATCAAACGCCGCCTTGAGGACCGCATCGAGAAGCTGGAGCGCGGCGACGAGCTGCCGCCGGGCGTCTTGAAGATGGTCAAGGTCTTCGTTGCGGTGAAGCGCAAGCTGCAGCCGGGCGACAAAATGGCCGGCCGCCACGGCAACAAGGGCGTCATCTCGCGCATCCTGCCGATCGAGGACATGCCGTTCCTCGAAGACGGAACGCATGCCGACATCGTCCTCAATCCGCTCGGCGTGCCGTCGCGTATGAACGTCGGCCAGATCTTCGAAACGCACCTCGGCTGGGCCGCGCGCGGCCTTGGCCGCCAGATTGCGGGCATGCTCGAGGACATCCATCACAAGGGCAAGGACATTGCGTCCGGCGACGTGACGGCGGTTCGTGCCAAGCTGAAGGACATCTACGGCGATCATTATCACGCCGAGATCGACGCCCGCGACGAGGACGAGGTGATGGAACTCGCGTCGAACCTCGTGAACGGCGTTCCGATGGGCACGCCGGTGTTCGACGGCGCCAAGGAAGCGGACGTCTCGGCGATGCTCGCCAAGGCGGGCCTCGACGAAAGCGGCCAGGTGACGCTTTACGACGGCCGTACCGGCGAAGCGTTCGACCGCAAGGTGACCGTGGGCTATATCTACATGCTGAAGCTCCACCACCTTGTCGACGACAAGATCCACGCCCGTTCGATCGGCCCGTACAGCCTCGTCACCCAGCAGCCGCTGGGCGGCAAGGCGCAGTTCGGCGGACAGCGTTTCGGCGAAATGGAAGTGTGGGCGCTCCAGGCTTACGGCGCCGCCTATACGCTCCAGGAAATGCTGACCGTGAAGTCGGACGACGTGATCGGCCGTACCAAGGTCTACGAAGCAATCGTCAAGGGCGACGACACGTTCGAAGCCGGTATTCCGGAGAGCTTCAACGTGCTCGTCAAGGAAATGCGCTCGCTGGGCCTCAACGTGGAGCTCAACAGCCTCGCGGACGATGACGATCTGGCCGAGGCGGCGGAATAACTGAACTCTAGCCCCTCTCCCCTTGCGGGAGAGGGGTTGGGGAGAGGGGTTTCGGCCTCACTCCCCTCTCCCTCCCACCGCCACGGCGGTGGGGCCCTCCCTCTCCCGCAAAGGGGAGAGGGGCTAAAGGAAGAGAAACGACATGAATGAACTGACCAACTTCGCAAACCCGGTCGCCAAGCCGGAGACGTTCGACCAGATTAAGATCGGCATCGCCTCGCCGGAGCGCATCCGTTCATGGTCGTTCGGCGAGATCAAGAAGCCGGAAACGATCAACTACCGCACGTTCAAGCCGGAACGCGACGGCCTGTTCTGCGCGCGCATCTTCGGTCCGATCAAGGATTACGAATGCTTGTGCGGCAAGTACAAGCGCATGAAATATAAGGGCATCGTCTGCGAAAAGTGCGGCGTGGAAGTGACCGTGTCGAAGGTCCGCCGCGAACGCATGGGTCATATCGAACTCGCCGCGCCGGTTGCCCACATCTGGTTCCTGAAGTCGCTGCCGAGCCGCATCGGCCTGCTGCTCGACATGCAGCTGAAGCAGCTTGAGCGCGTCCTCTACTTCGAATCCTATGTCGTCATCGAACCGGGCCTCACCCCGCTCGAAAAGTATCAGCTCCTCACCGAGGACGAGCTGATCGAGGCGCAGGACGAATATGGCGAAGACGCCTTCTCCGCCGGCATCGGCGCCGAAGCCGTCAAGCAGATGCTGATGGACCTCGACCTCGAAGGCGAGCGCAAGGATCTGCTGGAAGAGCTCGCGACCACCAAGTCGGAGTTGAAGCCCAAGAAGATCATCAAGCGCCTGAAGGTCGTCGAAAGCTTCCTCGAATCCGGCAACCGTCCGGAATGGATGATCCTGGACGTCGTTCCGGTCATCCCCCCCGAACTGCGCCCGCTGGTGCCGCTCGACGGCGGCCGTTTCGCGACGTCGGATCTGAACGACCTCTACCGCCGCGTCATCAACCGCAACAACCGCCTGAAGCGGCTGATGGAGCTGCGCGCGCCGGACATCATCGTCCGCAACGAAAAGCGCATGTTGCAGGAGGCCGTGGACGCCCTGTTCGACAATGGCCGTCGCGGCCGCACCATCACGGGCGCCAACAAGCGTCCGCTGAAGTCGCTGTCCGACATGCTGAAGGGCAAGCAGGGCCGCTTCCGCCAGAACCTGCTCGGCAAGCGCGTCGACTATTCGGGCCGTTCGGTCATCGTGACCGGTCCGGAACTGAAGCTCCACCAGTGCGGCCTGCCGAAGAAGATGGCGCTCGAGCTGTTCAAGCCGTTCATCTACTCGCGCCTCGACGCCAAGGGTCTCTCGATGACCCTCAAGCAGGCGAAGAAGTGGGTGGAGAAGGAGCGCAAGGAAGTCTGGGACATCCTCGACGAAGTCATTCGCGAGCATCCGGTGCTCCTCAACCGCGCGCCGACGCTCCACCGCCTCGGCATCCAGGCGTTCGAGCCGGTGCTGATCGAGGGCAAGGCGATCCAGCTTCACCCGCTCGTCTGCGCCGCCTTCAACGCCGACTTCGACGGCGACCAGATGGCCGTGCACGTTCCGCTGAGCCTCGAGGCGCAGCTCGAAGCGCGCGTCCTGATGATGTCGACCAACAACATCCTGTCGCCCGCCAACGGCAAGCCGATCATCGTTCCCTCGCAGGACATGGTCCTCGGCCTCTATTATCTCAGCCTCGAGCGTGAGGGTGAGCCGGGCGAAGGGTCGCTGCTCAGCGACATGCAGGAGGTCCACCAGGCCCTGAACGCCGGTGCCGTCACCCTGCACTCGAAGATCGTCAGCCGCGTTCCGCAGACGGACGAAAACGGCAACACCTACATGAAGCGCTTCGAAACGACGCCAGGCCGCATGCTGCTCGGCGAGACGCTGCCGAAGAGCCACAAGGTGCCGTTTGAAACCGTCAACCGCCTTCTCACCAAGAAGGACATCGGCGACGTGATCGACGAGGTCTATCGCCACACGGGGCAGAAGGAGACCGTGCTGTTCGCCGACGCGATCATGCAGCTTGGCTTCCGTCACGCCTTCCGCGCCGGCATTTCGTTCGGCAAGGACGACATGATCATCCCGCACGAGAAGGAAGGGCTGGTCGACGAGACCCGCGCGCTCGTGAAGGATTATGAGCAGCAGTATCAGGACGGCCTGATCACCCAGCAGGAAAAGTATAACAAGGTGATCGACGCCTGGAGCCGGTGCGGCGACCAGGTCGCGAACGCCATGATGGACAAGATCAAGGCGCAGCCGAAGGACGAGAATGGCCGCATGGCCCCGATCAACTCCATCTACATGATGGCGCATTCGGGTGCCCGTGGTTCGCAGGCCCAGATGAAGCAGCTTGCCGGTATGCGCGGCCTCATGGCCAAGCCGTCGGGCGAGATCATCGAAACGCCGATCATCTCGAACTTCAAGGAAGGCCTCACCGTCCTCGAATATTTCAACTCGACCCACGGTGCCCGCAAGGGTCTGGCAGACACGGCGCTCAAGACGGCGAACTCGGGTTACCTGACCCGCCGTCTCGTCGACGTCAGCCAGGATTGCGTGATCGTCGAGGAGGATTGCAAGACCTCCAACGCACTCGAAATGCGGGCGATCGTTCAGGGCGGCGCGACCATCGCCTCCTTGGGCGAGCGTATCCTGGGCCGTACCCCGTCCGAGGATATCGTCGACAGCAAGACGGGCGACGTCATCGCCCGGGAAGGCACGCTGATCGACGAACCGGCGGCGCTCAAGATCGACGAACTGGGCATCCAGGCCGTGAAAATCCGTTCGCCGCTCATCTGCGAAAGCGTCCAGGGCGTCTGCGGCAAATGCTACGGCCGTGACCTTGCCCGCGGTACGCCGGTCAATATCGGCGAAGCGGTCGGCGTCATCGCGGCGCAGTCGATCGGCGAGCCGGGCACGCAGCTCACGATGCGGACCTTCCACATCGGCGGTGCGGCGCAGCTCAACGAAACCTCGAACCTCGAAGCGGCCGTCGACGGCACGATCGAGCTTCGCGACCTGCCGACGATCATGGACAGCCGCGGCCGCCGCATCGCGATGGCGCGCAACGGCGAGCTGGCGATCGTCGACATGGACGGCCGCGAGCGGGCCTCGCACCGTATCCCGTACGGCGCGCACCTCCTCGTCGATCACGGCCATATCGTGTCGAAGGGCGATCGGATCGCCGAATGGGATCCGTTCATGATGCCGGTGATCACCGAAAAGGGCGGCACCGTGAAGTTCCAGGATCTGATCGAGGGCAAGACGCTCACCGAACAGACCGACGAAGCGACGGGCATCGCCCAGCGCGTCGTCACGGAATTCCGCGGCACGTCGCGCTCGAAGGAAGATCTGCGTCCGCGCATCACCCTGCTCGACGACAATTCGGGCGAGGCGGCGCGCTACATGCTCTCGCCGGGCGCGATGCTCTCGGTCGAGGACGGCCAGGTGGTTCAGGCGGGTGAAGTGCTCGCCCGTGTGTCCCGCGAAGCCGCCAAGACCCGTGACATCACCGGCGGTCTGCCGCGCGTCGCGGAGCTTTTCGAAGCGCGCAAGCCGAAGGAGAACGCGATCATCGCGAAGGTCTCCGGCCGCGTGTCGTTCGGCAAGGACTATAAGGCCAAGCGCAAGATCGCGATCATTCCCGAGGATGGGGGCGATCCCGTCGAGTATCTGGTGCCCAAGTCGAAGGTTATCGACGTGCAGGAAGGCGACTTCATCAAGCGCGGCGACAACCTGATCGGCGGCTCACCCGATCCGCACGACATCCTTGAAGTGCTCGGCGTCGTGGCTCTGGCCGAATATCTCGTGTCGGAAATCCAGGAAGTCTATCGCTTGCAAGGCGTGAAGATCAACGACAAGCACATCGAGGTGATCGTTCGCCAGATGCTGCAGAAGGTCGAGATCATCGAAAGCGGCGACACCACCCTCCTCGTCGGAGAGCAGGTCGACCTTGCCGAGATGAACGAGATCAACGCCAAGCTCGGCAAGAACCAGGCCCGCGCCGTCGGCAAGCCGGTTCTCCTGGGCATCACCAAGGCGTCGCTGCAGACCCGCAGCTTCATCTCGGCGGCGTCCTTCCAGGAAACGACCCGCGTCCTCACCGAAGCCTCGGTGCAGGGCAAGGTCGATACGCTGGATGGCCTCAAGGAAAACGTCATCGTCGGCCGCCTCATTCCGGCGGGCACGGGCGCGGGGATGCAGCGCATGCGCATCGCCGCCTCCAGCCGCGATGCCGCGCTCCGCGCCGCGCATCGCAAGCTGCAGGAATCCTTGATCGCCGCCAACACGGCCGAGGAAGAGCATGCAGCCGAGCTGGCCCAGGGCCCGGAAGCCGCGATCGGCAACGATCCTCTGGGGGATGTCGCCCCGAGCGGCACCGGCACGGACGCCGATGCGGGCGAATATCTGAACGACTAAGGTTCGGACCGCCGACAAAAAGCCCCGCCGGAGCGATCCGGCGGGGCTTTTTTATGGTCGGCCGGCAACCCAGTCTTCCTCGTCATTCCAGCGAAAGCTGGAATCTCCCTCCTTCTTTGCCTACACAAGGGCAGTGAGACTCCAGCTTGCGCTGGAATGACGGCGGCAAGGGAAAGCATTTTCCTACAGGACAGGCTCCATGCTAATGCGCCTCTCTTGCTCTTTCTCCCCGTGAGCCTCCTCCGCAATCCACTTCCGCTACCCGAGCCTGGAAACTGACAAAACTGACGGTTTCGCCGTGCCAACGCATCCAGATTGTCAGCTTTCAACACTGTCCCGATCACCCGCCTTGCTGTGGCGAGCCTGCAATAGCGCTCTGCAAGGAAAGTCCACCGCGCCCGCGCGGCTTTGCCTTTCCTCCCCAACCCGCTATCGAACGTCGCAATGGACGTGACCGAGCTTCGCATCGCCCTGTTCAGCGGCAATTACAATTATGTTCGGGACGGCGCGAACCAGGCGCTGAACCGGCTGGTCGATTATCTGCTCCGCCAGGGCGCGGCGGTGCGGATCTATTCCCCGACTGTGGACAATCCGGCGTTCGAGCCCAAGGGCGACCTGATCAGCGTCCCTTCCCTCGCCATCCCGGGCCGCGCCGAATATCGCGCGCCGCTGATGATCCCGCCCTCCGTCAAGCGGGACATCAAGGCGTTCCAGCCCAACATCTTCCACATCGCGAGCCCGGAAATCCTCGGTCACCGCGCGGTGACGCTGGCGCACAGGCTGGACTTGCCCGTGGTAGCTTCGGTCCATACTCGGTTCGAAACCTATCTGCGTTATTACGGCGCGGCATTTCTGGAGCCGTTGGTCGAAGCGGGCCTGCGCCGCCTCTATCGCCGCTGCGACGCCATCTTCGCGCCGTCGGAAAGCATGGCTCAATGCCTGCGCGATCAGCGGATGAACTATAATGTCGGCATCTGGACGCGCGGCATCGACACCGGCATCTTCGATCCCGCGCGCCGCAGCCTCGAATGGCGCCGCTCGCTCGGCATCGAGGATGATATGCCGGTCGTCGGCTTCGTCGGCCGCCTCGTCATGGAAAAGGGTCTCGACGTTTTTTCCGACGCGATCGACCGGCTGGAAAAGCGGCAGGTCCGGCACAAGGTATTGATCGTCGGGGAAGGCCCGGCGCGGGACTGGTTCGAAAAGCGCCTGCCCAACGCGATCTTCGCAGGCTTCCAGGGCGGAAACGATCTCGGCCGCGCCGTCGCCTCGATGGACATGCTGTTCAACCCGTCGGTCACGGAAACGTTCGGCAATGTGACGCTGGAGGCGATGGCGGTCGGCCTGCCGGTCGTCGCCGCGATCGCGACGGGCAGCGAGAGCCTCGTCACCGACAACGTCACCGGCCGCCTGATCCGTCCGGGCGCCATCGACGCTTTCGCCGACGCGCTCGCGCATTATTGCCGCGACGAAGCCGCCCGCAAGGCCGCGGGCGAAGCCGGACGCGCCGTGACCCTTCATTATGGCTGGGACGAGGTCAATCAGGCTCTCGTCGACGCCTATCTGCGGGTGATCCGCGAACATGCGGGCGCTGGACGGCCGAAGGACAGCCCCGTTCCCTGATCAGCAAAGGATAGCCGGATGAAGCAGGAAGGCGCGCTTTTCGTCGGATCGGGACCGGGCGGTCCGCAATGGCTACGCCTCGACCGCGCCAACCGCCACGGCCTCATCGCTGGCGCCACCGGCACCGGCAAGACGGTGACCTTGCAGGGCCTTGCCGAGGGATTTTCCGCCGCGGGCGTGCCGGTCTTTCTCGCCGACGTGAAGGGCGACCTCGCGGGCCTTGCCATGCCCGCGACGCCCAACGCGCCTTATTATGAGAAGCTCACCGCGCGGGCGGCGGAGATCGGGATGGCGGATTATGCGCCCGCCGAGGCCCCGGCCATCTTCTGGGACTTGTTTGGGGAGCAAGGCCATCCCATCCGCACCACCGTCACCGAAATGGGGCCGCTGCTGCTCGCCCGCCTGATGGGCCTTAACGAGACGCAGGAAGGCGTTCTCAACATCGCCTTCCGCGCGGCAGACGATGAAGGGATGCTGCTCCTCAACCTCGACGACCTCCAGGCGATGCTGACCTTCTGCGCGGACCATGCCGATGCCTTGTCCGCCACCTACGGCAACGTGGCCCGCGCGACCGTGGGCGCGATCCAGCGTCAGCTTCTCGCCTTGGACGCGCAGGGCGGCGGAAGCTTCTTCGGCGAGCCCGCGCTTCAGATCGCCGATTTCATGCGCGTGGATGAGCAGGGGCGCGGCCAGGTCAGCATCCTCGCTGCCGACAAGCTGATGGCGAGCCCGCGCCTCTACGCGACCTTCCTCCTCTGGCTGCTGTCCGAATTGTTCGAGGATCTGCCCGAGGTCGGCGATTCCGACAAGCCGAAGCTCGTCTTCTTCTTCGACGAAGCGCACCTGCTGTTCGACGACGCGCCCAAGGCTTTGCTGGAGAAGATCGAGCAAGTCGTGCGCCTCATCCGCTCGAAAGGCGTCGGCGTCTATTTCGTGACGCAGAACCCGATCGACATTCCCGACGATGTCGCCGCCCAGCTCGGCAACCGCATCCAGCACGCCTTGCGCGCCTTCACACCGCGCGACCAGAAGGCTGTCGCGGCGGCGGCCGAGACGTTCCGCCCCAATCCGTCCGTCGACGTCGCTTCGGCGATCACCGAGCTTCGGACCGGCGAGGCCTTGGTGTCGCTGCTGCAGGAGGACGGCTCCCCTTCCCCCGTCGAGCGCACCCTGATCCGGCCACCCGCCTCGCGCCTCGGCCCGCTGGAGCCCAAGGAACGGGCGATCATCCGCTCCCTCTCGCCCGTTGGCACCCTGTATGACGAAGCCGTCGACCGGGAAAGCGCCTACGAAATGCTGAAGACACGCGGCGAGCAGGCGGTGGCCGAAGCCGCGCGGATCAAGGCCGAGAAGAACGCCGAAAAGGCCCGCATCGCGCAGGAAAAAGCGGAAGCTGCCGCCGAGCGCGAGCGCCGCAGAAACCCCTCGCTGCAGGATCAGATGCTGAACCAGGTCGGCCGCGCCGTGCAGCGGCAGGTCGCGAACAAGGTGGCGGGCCAGATCGTGCGCGGCATCCTCGGCAGCCTGTTCGGTAGGCGGTGACGCCTTAGGATTGATCCTTCACCCGCTGGAAAGTGATCGTTTCAGTCTCCGCTTTCCCATTTGTCACGTAGGTCTCGGTCTTCCGCAGGGCGTCCCGACCCATGATTTCCATGGTGAAACCATGCTGGTGCGATTCCTCCGCGTCCAGATCGGTGGCATCGACGAATTCGAAGGCCATCACATCTTGGGAGGGCGGAGAAGCCAATCGCAGCCGCGGCTGATTACCCTGCCCGCAATAATGGGTGGCGAGAAGGCGGCCGCCGTCCATGTGATAAATGGTCATCGTTTGCCGGCCTTTCGCGCTTCCCCAGGTTTCGACCAGCGCCGATCCGTTGGCGATCGTCTTGAAGCTGATGGTCAACCCCTTGCCGTCAATATTGCTCCATGTCCCTTCGAGCTGCTTGAGCTGATCGAAGCGGGTTGAAGGCGAACTTTCCTCCGCGCACAGCGGCGCGGTTGCAAACAAGCCGGTTAGAAAAATAGCGAACGCGATCTTCTTCATATTTCCCCTTTCGTCGACCTAGAAGGCGCCATTCATCGATTTCTCTACCGTAACGATTGACTTCCAAATCGCGCGTTCACTAGGTTTCCCCTCCACCATCTTACCGGGGGTATTATGCTTATCAAGAAACTTGCGGTCGCGGCCGTTGCCACGTCACTGCTCGCGGCGCCGGTCGCCGCCAATCCGGCTTCGGCCCTGTCTCTCGCCCCCAGCGTTCGCGCCGGCGCGCAGGCGGAAGGCGAGAACGAGCTGTTCGGCACCCTGTTCGGCACGCTCATCAGCCTCGCGGGCACCGCATTGTCGCTCTATCTGGCTTACGAGCTGATCGACGACGAAGACTCGGTCAGCGCCTAAGCTTCCAGCACTGATTTCGGGCGCCGTTTCCCCTTGGAGCGGCGCCCGTTGCATATTTGGAGCATCGTCATGCGTTTCAGCATCGTTCCTGCCATCCTTGCACTGTCCCTTGCGGCACCCGCACAAGCCGCGAACGGCGCGTCCGCCCTTTCCCTGTCGCCGTCCATTCGGGCCGGTGAACCGATGATCGAAGACGCCACGCTGGCAAGCAGCCTTCCCATCGGCACATGGATCAGCATCGGCCTCGCGCTGGTCGGCGCCTATCTCTCCATCGACGCGCTGTCGGACGACGAGCCGGTCAGCGCCTGATCGTCACGATTGAGGCGTGAGCGCGGCATCGCGGAGGCCGCGCCACACCTTCAAGGCCTGAACCGTTTCGGGCACGTCGTGCACACGCACGATCTGGGCGCCCTGCTCCATCGCCTTCAGCGCCAGGGCGATGGAGCCGCCCAGCCGCTGATCCGCTGGCGCTTCGTTCGACAGCGCCCCGATCATCCGCTTCCGGCTCGCCCCCAGCACGATCGGGCAGCCGAGGCCATGGAACAGCGCGAGGCCGTTCATCAGGTCGAGATTATGCTGCACGGTCTTGCCGAAACCGATGCCGGGATCGACCAAAATCCTGTCGCGCCGAATGCCCGCTTCCAGCGCCGCCGCGATCCGGGTTTCCAGCCAATCGTAGACCGCGAGCAGCACGGGACCGTCATAAACTGGGTTCTGCTGCATCGTCTCGGGTGTACCCTGATGATGCATGAGCACGACCGGCGCGCCCGATCGCGCCACGATTTCCGCCGCGCGCGGATCCCAGCTGAGCGCCGACACATCGTTCACCATCACCGGAGCCTCGGCCAACGCCGCCTCCATCACCGCCGCCTTGCGCGTATCGATCGAAATGGCCGTCCCCGCCCCTGCCAGCATCCGGAGCGGCGGTATGACGCGCGAGATTTCATCCTGCTCCCATACCGCCTGCGCGCCCGGCCGCATGGATTCCCCGCCAATGTCGATGAGCGCGGCCCCGGCTTCCGCCATGGCGAAGCCCGCCGCGGTGGCGCGCGCCAAATCGTCGTGCGCGCCGCCGTCCGAAAAACTGTCCGGCGTGACGTTCAATATGCCCATCACCTGCGGCTGATCGAGACGGATCGTCCGCCCGCCTAAGGTCAGAGGCATGCGCGGAGATGTGAGATTGGCCCAAGCCTGAGCGGTATCCGCGCCAAGCGTGGGGAGCAATCCTTCCATATCGGCAACCGGCACCAATTCCAGCGACCGCCGCCCGCTTTCCACCCGGATCAATTCCACAGCCGAAAACCAGACCAGCCCCCCGGCGAGCCGCGCCACCTGTCCATCCAGCCCGAACGGCGCGTCGACGAAGGCGGTGGGACGGAGATAGATTCGGGTCATGCGGGGCGTCCCTGCGCCTGAAAACCGGCGCGGAAATTGATGAAAGTCAGACTACGTCGAACAAAAAAACGCTCTCCAAGCGTCTCCACGCGTGCAGAGCGGGGAGCAACGGCAAACGAGGCGGCAACGGCGTTCACAGTGGCGCGATAGCGCGTTTCCTGGCCTGTAGGAAAGCCCGTTGGCCGGGGCGACAACAACGACCCTCACGGCAGCGCAACGGAACCTCTGGTCGTCGTCCGCATTTTCCTCCGTGAACAACGGAGGAGGACAGCCGTGGCGACCACCACCGAGCGATCTTATGTCCGAACCGCGTTGCATCCCGTCCATGCAGTCCTGCTCGCCGCCATCCTGCCGTGCTTCCTCGGCGCGCTGCTGAGCGACCTGGCTTATGGGTCGAGTTATGAGCTGCAATGGGCGAATTTCGCGTCGTGGCTGATTGTCGGCGGGCTGGTGTTCGGCGGGCTTGCGTTACTGTGGGCGATCGTCGGCTTGCTCCGCGCCGATGTTCGGCGCGACCGGCGGCGGGGGCTGTACGTGCTGGCGCTGCTGGGCGCCTGGATCGTCGGTTTCGTCAATGCCCTGGTCCATGCCAAGGACGGCTGGGCGCGGATGCCGGATGCGACGATCCTGTCGCTCATTGCCTTGCTGCTCGCGCTCCTGGCGATCTGGCTCGGTTTTCCCAGCCTTCGTGCGGGAGACATGAAATGATCCATGCCCGCTTTTTCCTGCCTGCCCTTTCCGCCTTGGCGCTTGCCGCCTGCGGAGGCCAGCCCGCGGCCGAGCAATATGGCGCCAATCCCGATCTTCCCCAGCCTCAGCGCGGTCTGTTGCCGAGCATGGAAATCGCCAAGCCGACGGGCTGGGACGGGCAAATGCCGACGGTGCCGCAAGGCTACACGATCCGCGCGATCGCGACAGACCTCAAAATCCCGCGCCAGACGCTGGTGCTGCCCAATGGCGATATCCTCGTCGCGGAAGGCAAAGGCGGCGGCGCGCCGAAGCTGACGCCCAAAGACGTAATCGCGGGCTATATCAAGGCCAAGGGCACGAGCCCGGTCAAGGGCGGCAACCGCCTGACCCTGCTCCGCGACGCGGACGGCGACGGTACTTATGAAGGCCGTACCGTTTTCGCCAAGAATTTGAACGCGCCCTATGGCCTCGCTTTTTCTAACGGGCGGATTTACGTCGCCAATCAGGATGCGCTGGTGCGGTTCGACTATCGCGACGGCCAGACCAAGGCCAGCGGGCCGCCGATCAAGATCACTGAGCTCCCATCGCAGATCAACCATCACTGGACGAAAGCGCTGGCGGTTAGCCCGGACGGCCGTTTCCTCTATGCTGGCATCGGATCCAATTCCAACATCGGCGAGCGCGGTATGACGGCCGAGCAGGACCGCGCGGTGATCTGGCAGATCGACGCGCAAACCGGCGCCCACAAAATCTTCGCGTCCGGCATCCGCAACCCGACCGCGCTCGCCATCCAGCGGAGCACGGGGACGTTGTGGTCGGTAGCGAACGAACGGGACGAGATCGGCCCCAATCTGGTGCCCGATTATCTGACGTCCGTGCGGGAGGGCGGCTTTTACGGTTGGCCCTATTCCTATTGGGGCAATAATGTCGACGATCGCGTCCGGCCGCAAAATCCGCAGAAGGTCGCGTCCGCGATCCGCCCGGATTATGCGCTCGGCTCCCACGTCGCGGCCTTGGGCGTCGCTTTCTCCAATCCCCTGATGGGCGCGCGTTTCGCCGACGGCGTGTTCGTCGGCGAACATGGCAGCTGGAACCGCAATCCGCCGGTCGGCTACAAGGTCGTCTTCGTGCCCTTCCGCGGCGGTCGCCCGGCGGGGCCGCCGATCGATGTCGTCACCGGCTTTCGCGGCGCCGACGGCAAGACGCGTGGACGTCCCGTGGGCGTTACTGTCGACCCGCGCGGCGCGTTGGTCGTCGCGGACGATTTGTCGAACACGATCTGGCGGGTGACGGCGGCGGCAGGGCAGCCCCGCTAGCGGGCTGCTTAGCCCAACGCCGCAATGTATTTTTGCCTCAGATCGTCGAGGCAGACGAGGCGTTCGCCTTGTTCGATGTGCCAAAAGGTCCAGCCGTTGCAGCTTGGCGCCCCTTGGGCGGCGGCGCCGATCTGGTGGATGGAGCCTTGCTTGTCGGCGAGGCTGACGGAGGCGTCGGCGCCGACCTTTGCGCGCCAGCGGCGCTTGCTGTCGGTAAGGACGGCGCCCGGTTCGATCATGCCGGTTTCGACAAGAGCCCCGAACGGCACCTTGGGCTGCTGCCGCTTCGACACCATCGTCTTCATCGCACTTTCGTCGAGCTCGAGCGTGCTGTCGATGCGCTGGCGGGCCACCTTCACATATTTCTTTTCGCGCTCGATGCCGATCCACTGGCGGCCGAGGCGGCGTGCGACGGCGCCGGTGGTGCCGGTGCCGAAGAAGGGATCAAGGACCACGTCGCCCTTGTTGGTGCAGGCGAGCAGCACGCGATAGAGGAGGCTTTCGGGCTTCTGCGTCGGATGGGCCTTTACGCCTTCCGTCTTCACCCGCTCGCCGCCCGAACAGATGGGGAGCACCCAGTCCGACCGCATCTGAAGATCGTCGTTCAGCGCCTTCATCGTCCGGTAGTTGAAGGTGTAGCGGCTGTCCTCGCTCTTCGACGCCCAGATCAGGGTTTCATGCGCGTTGGTGAAGCGGGTGCCGCGGAAGTTCGGCATCGGGTTCGACTTGCGCCAGACGATGTCGTTGAGGATCCAGAACCCCAAATCCTGCAGCGTCGCGCCGCAACGGAAGATGTTGTGGTAGCTGCCGATGACCCACAAAGTACCGTTGGGCTTCAGGATGCGGCGGGCCTCCTTCATCCACGCCTTTGTGAACTCGTCATAGGCCGCAAAGGTATCGAACTTGTCCCAATCGTCGTCGCAGGCGTCGACGCGGCCGCCTTCGGGCCGGAACAGCTCGCCGCCAAGCTGAAGATTGTAAGGCGGGTCGGCGAAGATCATGTCGACGCAGGCGTCCGGAAGTGACGCCATGGCGGCAATACAATCATCCTCGATGATGCTATTGAGCGGCAGGCCGCGCAGGGGCTCGACCTTGGCCTTCATGCCCTTCTTCGGCACGGCGACACGCTGCAGAACACTCATCGAAACCCCCGGAAGCAAAAGAGGCTCAGATTGAGTCAGCCGGACTCCTTGGTCAACAACAATGACTTGGGAGCGGATGTTGAGATTGAATCGGGAATGCGCGAACGAAAGGAGTCCGGCCCAACATATGGGGCGCGAGCGGCCGCCGGTGACTCAAGATGAAGTGGTGTGACCCAAAGGACTCAAGCCCGAAGTTTCGATGACGTCAAAGATCCAGCAGATGCTGCTTCACCGGCGCGAAAGTCCGGCGGTGGAGCGGCGTCGGGCCGAGGCGGTCGAGCGCAGCGCGGTGATCGGGCGTGCCATAACCCTTGTTGGAGCGCCAGTTATAGCCCGGATGCTGATCGCAATAATCCGTCATCATGCGATCGCGCGTCACCTTGGCGACGATCGAGGCGGCGGCGATGGAGCGGCTTTTCGCATCGCCGCCGATGATCGCGGTGGAAGGGTAAGACCAATTTGGGCAGCGATTGCCATCGACCAGCACCATGCCCGGGGCGATCCCAAGCGCCTCCACGGCGCGGGTCATGGCGAGCATGGTGGCCCAGAGAATGTTGTAGCGGTCGATCTCCTCCACGCTCGCGATGCCGACGCCGATGCGGGCGACTTGGCGGAGCTTGCCGTAGAGGCTTTCACGCACTTCGAAGCAGAGCTTCTTGCTGTCGTCGATTCCGCGCGGACAGCGCTTGCGGTCGAGAATCACGGCCGCCGCGACGACCGGCCCGGCGAGAGGCCCCCTGCCCGCTTCGTCCACGCCGACGACGGGGGCGGCATAATCCTTCTCGATTTTGAAACAAGGCGCGGTCATCGCCGTTCATCATAAGCGGCGCGCCTGCGGCTCGCCAGAAAAAGCGCGATCAATTCGTCGCGTCGGCCCGTTCGTAGGGAATGACGCCAAGCGCGTGGCCGAGCGGTCCATGGCCGGCGCCAAAGCCGGGCGCGGCGGCGATGGCACGTTGCAGATAATCGCGCGCACGCGCCACCGCTTCCACGAGCGGACGCCCTTGGCCAAGGCCCGTGGCGATAGCGCTGGCAAGCGTGCATCCCGTGCCATGAGTATTGCGCGTGTCGACCCGCGCGCTTTCCCAATGCGTGCGGATGCCATCGGCCTCGATCAGCGTATCGCGCAGGACCGGGCCATCGATATGCCCGCCCTTGGCAAGCACCGCGACGTTCCACTCCGCCGCCAAAGCCTTCCCGGCTTCTTCCGCTTCCTCTGCGCTCGTCACAGCCCGGCCGGTCAGAATGCCGAGTTCGGGCGCGTTGGGCGTCACGATCGTCGCAATCCCGAGCAGCTTTCGGAACGCGGTGATGGTCGCCTTATCCGCCAATGCCGCGCCGCTCGAGGCGACCATGACGGGATCAAAGACGATGGACGTTCCGGATAAAGCGGCCAGCCGTTCCGTCACCCGCTCCGCCGTGTCCGGCGCGCCGATCATGCCGATCTTCACTGCGTCCACGCCGATGTCGGAGACCACCATGTCCATCTGTTGCAACACGAAATCGGCGGAAATGGGCAGCACGCCTTCGACGCCCAGAGTGTTCTGGGCGGTAAGTGCGGTGACGGCAGTCATGGCGTGGCCGCCCATCATCGTCACCGTCTTGATATCCGCCTGGATGCCCGCACCGCCGCCGCTGTCCGACCCGGCGATGATGAGGATGCGGGCGGTCACGCCGCCTCGATCGCCGCGCAGATGTCGTCCACGACCTGGCTCACCAGCCCTTCGTCTTCGCCCTCCGCCATGACGCGGATTACCGGCTCGGTCCCGGATTTGCGGATCAGGAGACGGCCAGCGCCGTTGAGGCGGACTTCGCCCGCCGCAATGGCGGATTTCACCTTATCATGCTCGAGCGGCGCACCACCGGTGAAACGGACGTTCTTCAGCAGCTGCGGCAACGGATCGAATTGATGGAGCAATTCGCTGGCAGGCTTTTCGTTGACGGCGAGGGCGGCGAGAACTTGGAGGCCCGCGACCAGGCCGTCGCCGGTCGTGGCATAATCGGACAGGATGATGTGACCCGATTGCTCGCCGCCGACATTGTATCCGCCCTTGCGCATTTCTTCGAGCACATAGCGGTCGCCGACTTGCGAACGGATGAGCGATAGGCCGCACGCGCCAAGATGGCGCTCGAGGCCGAGATTCGACATCACCGTCGCGACGATGCCCTTGCCGCGCAACGCCCCCCGCTTCGCCCAGGAGCAGGCGATGAGCGCCATTAACTGATCGCCGTCCACCACTTGTCCGGCCTCATCGACAACGATCAGTCGGTCGGCGTCGCCATCCAGCGCAATGCCGATATCGGCGCGGGTTTCGATCACCGTCTTCTGCAGCAATTGCGGCGCGGTCGACCCGCAATTTTCGTTGATGTTGGTCCCGTTGGGATTGACGCCGATGGCGACCACGTCCGCGCCCAGCTCCCACAGGGCTTCGGGCGCGACCTGATAAGCGGCGCCGTTCGCGCAATCGATCACGACGCGGAGGCCGTCGAGGCGAAGATGTTCGGGGAAGGTCGACTTGGCGGCATGGATGTAGCGGCCACGCGCATCCTCGATCCGCTTGGCGCGGCCGATTTCGGAAGCGGGAACGAGCTTGGGCGGCGCGTCGATCATCGCCTCGATCGCCATTTCGTCCTGATCGGAGAGCTTGTAGCCGTCCGGCCCGAACAATTTGATGCCATTGTCGAGATATTTGTTGTGGCTGGCCGAAATCATGACGCCAAGATCGGCGCGCATCGAGCGGGCGAGCATCGCGACGGCGGGCGTCGGCACCGGGCCCACCATCACCACATCCATGCCGACGCTGGTGAAACCCGACACGAGCGCGGATTCCATCATATAGCCCGACAGGCGCGTATCCTTGCCGATCAGCACGCGGTGGCGGTGGTCGCCGCGCAGGAAATGCGCGCCCGCCGCCTGGCCGACGCGCTGCGCCATTTCGGCGGTCATCAGCTTCTCGTTGGTGCGCCCCCTGATGCCGTCCGTACCGAAATATTTGCGCGCCATTCCCAAATCCCACTGTTGCGCCGCAACATGCAAGCGCACATGATGCGCCGCTTTAGCGCCCGTCGCGGCGTTTTTGAACCTTTTCGTCATAAGGGACAACAGCATGTCACAACCGACACGCATTCTTGCAGCGCTCGTCCTCGGCCTGTCGCTTGGCCTGTTCAGCGCTTCGGCGGGAGTGGCCTGGCTGGACGGCGCCGTTTCGGGCGCGAGCCTGGTGGGCGGCTTGTGGCTTAACGCGCTGCAGATGACCATCGTGCCGCTGGTCGTCTCCCTGCTCGTCACCGGCATCGCCGCGACGGCCAAGGCGGCGCGGGCGAGCAAGGTGGCGGGCCGCGCGCTCGTCCTTTTCATCATCCTCCTTTGGATTTCCGCCGCCATTGCCGCCGTGCTGACGCCGATGATCCTCGATGCATGGCCGCTGCCGCGCGATGCGGCCGACGGGCTACGGTCCGCGATCGCCGGATCGGCCCCGGTGGGCGAAGTGCCGAGCCTCGTCGATTTCTTCCGGTCCATCGTACCGACGAACCCCGTCGCGGCGGCAGCGAACGATGCATTCCTCCCGCTCATCCTCTTCACCCTCGTCTTCGCTTTCGCGCTGACCCGCATTCCCGATGCGGCACGCGACCAACTGATCGGATTTTTCCGCGCGGTTTCGGACGTGATGCTGGTGATGATCGGCTGGATATTGTGGCTGGCGCCGATCGGCGTGCTCGCGCTCGCTTATGCGGTCGGGGCGCGTGCGGGGACGGCGGCGTTCGGCGCGCTCGTCCATTATGTGATCGTCGTGTCCGCCGTCGGCATCGTCGTCTGGGCGCTGGCTTATCCGCTCGCGCTGATCGGAGCGCGCACAGGCCTCGCCACTTTCGCCCGCGCCGTGGCGCCGAGCCAGGCGGTGGCGATCAGCACCCAATCCTCGCTGGCCTCGCTCCCAGCCATGCTCCGCGGGACGGAGCGGCTTGGCGTGCCGGTCGCGCTGTCCGGCGTGGTGCTGCCGATGGCCGTCGCCATTTTCCGCGTCACCGGACCGGCAATGAACCTTGCCGTCGCTTTCTACGTCGCGCACCTGTTCGGGATCGAGCTTGGGCCAGGCGCCATCGCCGCCGGAATCGCCGCCGCGGCGACGACCACCCTGGGCGCGGTCAGCCTGCCAGGCCAGGTGAGCTTCATCACCTCCATCGCGCCGATCTGCATCGTCATGGGCATTCCCATCGAGCCGCTCGCCTTGCTGATCGCGGTGGAGACGGTGCCGGACATTTTCCGCACCTTGGGCAACGTGACGATGGACGTCGCCGCGACCGCGACCGTCGCCAAACGCAGCGGCGTTCCGGCAGAGGTGGTGGAGAGCGAGCAAGACGCCTTGATCGAGGCCGGGATGGAGATGCGCTGATGCGTTACCGCATGCTTGGACGGGATTTGGAAGTGTCCGCGCTCGGCCTCGGCTGCATGCCGATGGCGGGCGTCGGGACCGGGCTTTACGGCCATGCGGACGAGGCGGAATCGATCGCGACCATCCATCGCGCCATCGACCTTGGCGTCACGTTTTTCGACACCGCCGAAATTTACGGCCCTTACACGAATGAGGAACTGGTCGGGCGGGCGATCAGAGGCAGACGAGACGGCCTCGTCATCGCCACGAAATTCGGCTTCCTGATCGAGGATGGGCGCAAGACGGGCGTCGACAGCAGCCCGGCCAATATCCGCCGCGCCTGCGAGGCATCGTTAAGGCGGCTCGGCATCGAAGCCATCGACCTCTTCTATCAGCATCGCGTCGATCCCGCCGTGCCGATCGAGGACGTCATGGGGGCGCTCGCCGATCTCGTGCGCGAGGGAAAGGTGCGCCATATCGGCCTTAGCGAGCCGGGCGCCGACACCATCCGCCGCGCCCACGCCGTGCATCCGGTGACAGCGATCCAGTCCGAATATTCGCTGTGGGAACGCGGGGTGGAGGCCGACATTCTACCCGCCATCCGCGAACTCGGCATCGGCTTCGTGCCTTATTGTCCGCTAGGGCGCGGTTTTCTGACCGGACAGCTGACGCGTTTGGAGGATATCCCCGCCGACGATTACCGCCGGCAGGATCCGCGCTATGCGCCGGGTAATTTCGAGGCGAATCTCGCTTTCGTCGAAGTCGTGAAGACGGTCGCGGCGCGCCACGGCGTGTCGCCCGCCCGGGTGGCGCTCGCCTGGCTCCTGGCCCAAGGCGAAGATATCGTGCCCATCCCGGGCGCGAAGAGGCGGGTGACGATGGAAGACAGCATGGGGGCTGCGCATCTCGACCTGACCGGCGCCGACCTTGCGGAACTGGCGAACGGCCCGGTTATTGCCGGTCCGCGTTATCCCGATGAGGAATTGCGCGGGACACGTCTTTGACAAGCCAATGCTCCCGCTTTCGCAGGAGCACAGCATACGCTGACTTAACGGTCGTAAGCCTTGGGAAGCTGTCCCTCGGTGGGGTTCAAATAGCGATCCCGAAGCCGCGTTTGGCGGTTTTCCAGCGGCTGCTGGACGCCGTCGATCAGCATGGCGACCGGGGCCGAGCCGAGCTCGAGCGGGTCGCCGTCCCAGATCACCACGTCGGCGCGGCGGCCGGGACGGAGGGAGCCGAAATCATTGCCCATGCCCATCACTTCGGCGGGGCCGGAGGTGACGGCGGCGAGTGCTTCGTCCCAAGTGAGGCCGGTGGCGCCCGGCACCTTTTGCAAGGCGACGAGATTGCCCGCCGACTGCTTGGTGTTGCGCGGCTGACCGTCAATCTCGCCGACCGCGAGCTTGACGCCGGCATCTTGCATCCGCCCGTAATTGGACTGGGTCGCCGCCAACACTTCGAACGATGAGGGCAAGTCGTTCAGCGCCGAGGCGATGACGGGCACGCCAGACGCCGCGATCCGGTCCGCGATCATCCAGCCTTCGCTGGCGCCAACGAGGATCAGCTTCAGCGCCGGAAAATCCTCACGCAGCTTCAACACCTCGATAATGTCGCTCGTCTTTTCGGCATGGACCATCAGCGGCATCTTGCCGGTCACGACCGGCACCAAAGCCGCGGCGTCGAGGCGCATCAGCAAAGCGTCCGAACTGCGGCCGTCATAAGCGGCCGGGTTGCGGGCATAATCGCGCGCTTCCAGCATGGCATTGCGGAAGAAGGCGTGCGCGGCGGCACGGCTGCCCCCCGCTTCGTTCGCGCCATCTTCACCGAACTCGACATATTGAAAGGCGCGCGGGACGAACACCGCCTCGCGGTCGTCGCCGGTATCGACCAGAGCGCCCTGCCCAGCGAACATCGTTCGCGCAGTGTTGGGCGCAACGATGGCGCGCGTGACGCCCCGCCCCCGGCTGATCGCCATGGCGGAAACGCGGGCGTTGATCGCCGGCGCGATGTCGAGCGCCGCCGAAAAGGGCGTGCTGGACGCGTTGGTATCGTTGGTCTCACCCACCGCCTCGACCTCGACCAGGCCCAGTTGCGTGAAGCCCGCGACAAGACCCGGCGTGACCCAGCGCCCTTGCGCGTCGATCCGCTGCGCATCGGCGGGGACGGCGACATTCGCGCCAGCCGCGACGATGCGGCCATTGCGGATGACGACCGTGCCGCCTTCAATCGGCGCGGAGCCGTCGCCGATGGCGACCTTGCCGCCCGTGATGGCAACGGTCTGGGCGCAAAGCGGAGCGGCGGCACAGGCCGCGAGGAGGATCAGGAGCCGCTTCATTTCACATCCCCTTCGCCCGGCTGGCCGAGCTCGAAATCGGAAACTGGCCTCCGCTTCGGATCGTTCGCGTCGTACATGAGCGCGCCGTCGATCCATACGCGTTCGGGCCGCGTGTAGACGCTGAACGGATAGCCGTTCCAAAGAACCACATCGGCCATCTTGCCCGCCTTCAGGCTGCCGGTCTTGTCGGCGATGCCAAGCGCCTTGGCGGGATTGTAGCTAAGCCAGGTCCACGCGGTTTCCGGCGCGATGTCGATACCGGCGCGGCGGCCGTCGCCCATCGCCTTGGCGGCCTCCTGGTTCAAACGCTGGATGCCGTTCGGATCGTCGGAGTGGACGATCGTGCAGGCGCCCGCCTTGTGCATCAATGGAATATTCTCGTTGATGGCGTCATAGGCTTCCATCTTGAAGCCCCACCAGTCGGCCCACAGCGCGCCGCAGACACCATTGTCCCGGAGCATATCCGCGATTTTGTAGGCTTCGACGGCGTGATGGAAGGTGGAGACCTTGTAGCCGAATTCCTTCGCCATATCCATGACTTGCGCCATTTCATCGGCGCGATAGCAATGGTTGTGGATCAGGATCTCGCCGTCGAGTACGCCGACCAAGGTTTCCATTTGAAGATCGCGCGGGGTGGTAGGCTCCTTGGCGACCTTACGCTTGTAATCCTGCGCCTTCAGCCAGGTCTGGCGGTTGACGGCCATGTTGCCCATGCGGGTGCCGGGCATCTGGTTGCGGCCGCCATAGACGCGCTTTGGATTTTCGCCGCAGGCCATTTTAAGGCCATAAGGCGCGCCGGGGAATTTCATGCCCTGCACCGTGCGCGCGGGGACGTTCTTCAGCGTGACGGAGCGGCCGCCGAAGAGGTTGGCGGAACCGGGCAGGATCTGCAGCGCCGTTACGCCGCCATTGGCGAGCGCGCGGGAGAAGCCGGGATCCTGCGGCCAGACGCTATGTTCCGCCCAGACTTCCGGCCGCACGGGGCTGGTGATTTCGTTGCCGTCGGAATGCGCCTCGACGCCGGGGCTCGGATAGTCGCCCAGATGGCTATGCACGTCGATGATGCCGGGCGTCACCCACTTGCCCGCCGCGTCGATCCGGGTCGCACCAGCGGGAATGGCCGTATCCGCGCCGCCGACCGCCAGCACCTTGCCGTCGGCCATTACCACCGTGCCGTTGTCGATCCGTCCGCCCTCGCCGTCGAAGATCGTCGCGCCGGTGATCGCCGTCACCACGCCGGGATAGGCGCGGTAGGTGGACGGATACGGATCCTTGTTGAACGCGGCGACCGGTTCGGACGAGGCCGTCTTGGGCTCCTCCTTCGCCGCGCCCGAACAGGCGGTGATGAGGGCCGCGAGCGCGGCCCCCGTCAACAGGTGCTTCATAAAATTCCCCCCGTCTGGTCCTACGCTTCGCCGCGAACGGTTTCGCCCTTGGTGTTGGGCGACGGCGCGATGGGCTCGGCCAGCTCGGCCTCGCCCGCCATTCGCTCGTCGTCGCGCAGCGTGTCGAGATGCATCAGCTTCTTGACGAGAGGCGCAACGACCAGGACGAGAACGCCGATGCCGACGGCGATCCAGCCCACGGTGGTCCACACCTGCAAATACAGCTCCTTGCCTCCGCCATTTTCGGCATTCTCCGCGCCGGCGGCGGCGGAGATGATGCCCGCCATGAAGTTGCCGCCAGCAGTCGCGAAGAACCAGGCGCCCATGATGAGACCCGCCATGTGCCACGGCGCCAGCCGGTTCATCGCCGAAAGGCCGACGGGCGAGAGGCAGAGCTCGCCGGTGGTGGCGAGCAGATAGAGCAGGAAGATATAGATGACCGGCGTCGCATTTTCGATGCCCGCCGCCTGCGTGCCCCAGACCAGGACCAGGAACGAAAAGCCGATCTGGACGAGCGCCAAGCCGAATTTGGCCGGGGTCGAAGGCTCCATCCCGCGGCGGCCGAGCGAGGTCCACAGCCAGGCGAACAAGGGCGCGAGCAGGATGATGAAGGCCGCGTTGACCGAGTTGAACAAGGAGGCGGGAACCTCAAACCCCAATATGTTGCGATCGACATAGCGGTCGGTGAACAAGGTGAGGCCGGCCCCATGCTGTTCGAACAGGCCCCAGAAAAGCGGCTGGAGGAGCAGCAGGAAGGCGATCGCATAGATGCGGTGCCGCTCTTCCCGCGTCAGCTTCATATGCGCGATGTAGAGGATGTAGCCGAGCAGCGCGAGGCCCGACACGAGAAGCAAAGTGCCCACCACTTCCTGGAACTGGACGAGCGCCCAGATCAGGCCGATCGAGGCCAGGCTCAAAGCGTAGATGATATATTCGACGGGCACGCCGGCGACGCGGCGGCTCAGCGCCTCCACGCTCGGCGGCTCGGCGCGGCCCATCAGCAGCGGCTTGCCGAGCACGAAGACGACGAGGCCCAAGAGCATCCCGACCCCGGCGGCGCCGAAGCCGTATTTCCAGCCATAGACCTCGCCGAGATAGCCGGCGATCAGCACGCCGATGAACGAGCCGAGATTGATGCCCATGTAGAAGATCGTATAGGCGCCGTCACGGCGCACGTCGGTGCGCGGATAGAGCTTGCCGACGATCACCGAGATGTTGCCCTTGAGGAAGCCGGTGCCAACGATGATGAAGGCGAGGGCAAGCCAGAAGATGCTGATGGTCGGATCGCCCTGCCCGCCGCTTCCCTCGAACGTCATCAGGAAGTGGCCGATCGCGATGACGATCCCGCCGAACAGTACCGCCTTTCGCTGCCCCAGGTAGCGATCAGCGAGATAGCCGCCGAGAACCGGGGTGATGTACACGAGGGAAGTATAGGCGCCGTAGGTCAGCGACGCATCGCCGTCGGAGAAAAGCCAGTGCTTCGTAAGGTAGAGGATGAGCAGCGCGCGCATCCCGTAATAGGAAAAACGTTCCCACATCTCCGCGAAGAACAGGATGAACAGGCCGCGGGGATGACCGAGAAGGGTCTTTTCCGCAGGCGCCAAAGCCGCATTGGTTGCCACAGGCACTACTCCCAACAAGATGGCCGCCCTTTGCCGGACGGCGCGTTGCGGGGAGACTAACGCGCAAAACGCTCTTGTGAAGCCGGATTGTGACACCCATGTGCCAATCCACATTTCAAGCGCTGGTGTAATCGCCTCCGTCATCCCGGCGAAAGCCGGAATCTCAGGACGAATGAGCGTATTTGCCGAGGAGACCCGGCTATCGCCGGGATGAAGGGATGTTTAGGACCGCCCGATGCTGAACGATTTTTCGACTCCTCTTTCCTTATTGAAGACGCGCCGCTCCGCCCGCCCGCGAGACCTGGTCGCGCCTGGACCCAATGCCGCGGAATTGCGTGAGATTTTCGAGATCGCGGCCCGGACGCCCGATCACGGCAAGCTTCATCCCTGGCGTTTCGTGCATGTTCCCAAAACGGCGCGTCCGGCCTTCGAAAACTTGCTCCTCACCGCCTATCGCGCCGCCAATCCGGAACCGGGGCGGCTGGAAATCGAGGCGGTGGAGCGGTTCGCCAATCAGGCGCCGGAACTGATTGTCGTGCTCTACAGCCCCGTCGACAGCGCGCGCATCCCGCCCTGGGAACAGGAATTGTCTTGCGGCGCCGCGTGCATGAACCTTCTCTCCGCCGCTCATGCCCTCGGCTATGCGGGCGGCTGGGTGACCGGTTGGGCAGCGTCCTCGCCGGCAGTATTGAAGGCGTTCGCGCAAGCCGAAGACGAGCGGATCGCAGGGTTTTTCTTCCTGGGAACGCCCGGCGTTCCACTGGAGGAACGGCCGAGACCGGACAGGGACGAGGTAGTATCCGAGTGGAGAGGTTAGCACTGCCCGCTGCTTCCCTGGGGACTTATCCCTTGACCCCCTCACTGTCTTAGGCCACTATAGCGCCATGCCAGCCGAAGAACGCCCCGTCTACCTCCGCCTCCGCGACAGCATTGCCGCGGCCATTCTCGAAGGCCGCGTCAAGGACGGCGATCCGCTGCCTTCCGTCCGCTCCCTCGCCGCCGAACATGGCGCCAATCCGCTCACCGTGGCCAAGGCCTATCAGCTGTTCCAGGACGAGGGCCTCGTCGTCGTTAAACGCGGCGTCGGCATGTTCGTCGCGCAAGGCGCAGCCGGACGGCTGCACGCTGCGGAGCGCAAGGACTTTCTCGACAATCGCTGGCCGGAAATCTCCGCGCACATGCGCCGCCTTGGTCTCGACGTCGAGGATTTGGTAGAACGCGCCCTCGCTTGATTCTGCCGGAAATTCAATGACAGCCCTTGTTATTTTGGCGATCGCGCTTGCGATGGACGCCTTCGCGTCTTCGCGGGCGCCGCGATCGGGCCCCGCCTTGGTCGAAAAGCGGAAGTTTTAGGCGGGCTGATGCTGCTAACCCTGGGCCTCAGGATTTTCGTCGAGCATCAATTCCTGGCTGCGTAAGACATCCTGCGTACTAACGCTTCTTGAACAGCATCAGCACCAGCACCGCCGCGATCGACTTCAGGATTGCGCCGGGCAGGAAGGGCAGCAGGCCCTGCGCTATGGCATCGTTGCGTCCCACGAAAGTCGACAACCATAAGGCTCCCGGCAAGAGGCATAGCGCATGGCCGATCATCGCCGCGGCAAAGGCATGAAAAGGCTTGCGGCCGCCCCAACCCCGCTCGCCGAGCCAGCCGGTGACGGCGGCGGCAATGGGAAATCCGGCCAGATAACCGCCGGTCTCGCTCAAGAATTTCTGCCATCCGCCCGATCCGCCGGAAAAGACCGGCAGGCCCGCCGCCCCAGCCGCAAGCCAGGCGAGCACGGTCACCAAGCCCAGCCGCCAGCCAAGCAGCATGCCCGCGAGAATAACCGCGAGTGTTTGCAGCGTGAACGGCACCGGCTCGACTGGCACTTCCAAGCGCGACGCGGCTGCGAGGGTGATGATGCCGAGCGCGATGACGATCAGCCTTGCGGGGTGCCGCGAAAGGCGAGCGGCAGCTTCATGTCAGGCCGCGAAGGCTTCGGCGGGAATGGAATAAAGGATATCGGCCGGCGCGCGTGCGGCGGGCTCGAGCCCCAGCGCCTCCGGCACGATCTGGTCGAGATAGAATCGTGCCGCCGCCTTTTTCATGGCGAGAAAGACAGGATCGCCGTCGCTTCCTTCCGCTGCCGCCAGCTGTCGCGTCATCAGCCAACCCGCCGTCACTACGGAAAGCATGGTGAGGAAAGGGTAGGAACCCGCGAGGCGATCGTCGGCGGACGCGTTCGCCATGTGCGTGGCCACGCCTTCCACCGCATCAGTCAGCGCCATCAGCGCGCCCTCTCCGGTCGCATCGGCGCGGATGTCGGCGATCAGGCGGGCGAAGACCGTGCCGCCTTCCAATCCGAGCTTGCGGCCGACCAGGTCAGCCGCCTGAATGCCGTTCGTCCCTTCGTAGATCGGCGTGATGCGCGCATCGCGGTAATGCTGGGCGGCGCCGGTTTCCTCGATATAACCCATGCCGCCATGGACCTGCACGCCGAGGCTGGCGACCTCCACGCCGATATCGGTGCCATAGGCTTTCACCAGCGGCGTCAGCAGGTCGACGCGGGCCTGCGCCCCTTCGACGCCGAGAGCCGCGCGATCCACCTGTCCCACCGCATAATAAGTGAGCGCCCGCGCCGCCTGAGTCAGTGCCTTCATGCGGATCAGCATGCGCCGCACGTCGGGATGCTCGATGATGGCGACAGGATCGCGGCTCGCCGCGCCCGCGCGGGCGGACTGGATGCGGGCCTGGGCATAAGCGACCGCCTTTTGCGTCGCGCGCTCGGCAACCGACACGCCCTGCAGGCCGACATTGAGACGGGCGTTGTTCATCATCGTGAACATGGCGCGCATGCCGCCGCATTCCGCGCCGATCAGATAGCCGACGCAATTCCCTTCGTCGCCATAGGACATGACGCAAGTGGGCGAGGCATGAATGCCGAGCTTATGCTCGATCGAGACGCAGCGCACATCGTTCCGCGCACCGATATCGCCATTCGCATCGAGCAGGAATTTGGGCACGAGAAAGAGGGAAATGCCCTTTGTGCCTACGGGCGCATCGGGCGTGCGCGCCAGGACGAGATGGACGATATTGTCGGCCAGATCATGCTCGCCCCAGGTGATGTAGATTTTTTGCCCTTCGATCCGGTACGTGCCGTCCGGCTGCCGCACCGCTTTCGCCCTAAGCGCGCCGACATCCGAACCGGCTTGCGGCTCGGTAAGGTTCATCGTACCGCTCCATTCGCCGGTGACGAGCTTGGGAAGCCAGGCATCCTGCAACTCCTTCGAGCCGTGATGCTTCAGCGCCTCGATCGCGCCGGGGGTGAGCATGTTGATGAGCGAAAAGCCGAGATTGGCGCTGCCCAGATCCTCCAGCACCACCGCCGCCAGGGTTTGCGGCAGGCCCTGCCCGCCATGGTCCACCGGCCCGGCAAGCGTGCCCCATCCGCCCTCGACATAAGCGCGGTAAGCGGCCTTGAACCCGTCTGGCAGGGTAACGCCCTCCGGCGACCATGTCGCGCCCAGCGTGTCGCCAATGCGGTCGAGCGAAGCGAATTCGCCGGCCGCGAGAGCGCCGACGCCATCGAGGATCGCGTCGCTCAATTCCGCCGAAAGCTCCGTAAAATCTTCCGCGCCCGCGAAATCCTGCAACGCCACGATATGACGCAGGAGGAATTTCTGCTCTTGGATGGGGGGCGTGTAGGTCATGCTCATCCTCTCGCGATCTTGCGCCTTGGCCTCCCTCGCTATAGCCCGCAGGCGTGACCGCGCAACACACCCTCGTCCGCCCTTACGGCACGGCCGCCATCGCAGAAGCGGCGGCGCTGATCGCAAGCGGTCAGCCGGTCGCGGTGCCCACCGAAACCGTCTACGGCCTCGCAGCCGATGCCACATCGGGAGAGGCCGTGGCCCGCATCTATGCGGCGAAGGGCCGGCCGAGCTTCAACCCGCTGATCGTCCACGTGCCGGACCTTGAAGGTGCGGAACGGATCGCGGTCTTCGACGACCTGGCGCGGGATCTGGCCCGCCGTTTCTGGCCGGGCCCGCTAACGCTCGTTCTGCCGCTCAAGCCGGACGCGGGCATCGCACCCATCGTCACGGCGGGGCTTTCCACCATCGCCATCCGGGTTCCGGCGCATCCCGCCATGCGCGCCCTCATCGCCGCCGTGGACAAGCCTCTGGCCGCTCCATCCGCCAATGCGAGCGGCCGGATCAGCGCCACCCGCGCCGCCCATGTGCTCGCGACACTCGACGGACGCATAGCCATGGTGATCGACGGCGGTGCGACGGCGGTGGGCCTGGAATCGACTATTGTCGCGATCGCGGACGGCACGGCGCGGCTGCTCCGCCCCGGGCCGCTGACGGAAGCCGATCTCGGTATTCCTCTCAGCAGAGGGTCAGGCAAGATTGAAGCGCCGGGCCAGATGTCGAGCCATTATGCCCCGACCAAGCCGCTTCGGCTCGATGCGGCGGTCGCGGCGCCGGGCGAATGGCTGATCGGCTTTGGCGCGATCAAGGGCCACGCCAATCTCAGCGAAAGCGGCGATCTGATTGAGGCCGCCGCCAACCTGTTCGGCGCATTGCACAAGGCGGAAAGCCAGCCCCTTCCCAAAATCGCCGTCGCGCACATTCCGCAAAACGGCTTGGGTCAAGCGATCAACGACAGGCTCAAAAGGGCGGCGGCACCCCGATAGCTTAAGCGGTCGCCGCGTCCTTCGCGCGCGCGGCGAAGCTCTTGCGCAGTTTCTGGAGCTTGGGGGGGATGACGGCGAGGCAATAGGGATTGCGCTGGCCCTCGCCCTCCCAATAATCCTGATGATAATCCTCGGCAGGATACCAGTCGGACAAAGGCTCGATCGCCGTCACGATGGGCGCGGGCCAATCGGGCTGGCTGCGCTCGATCGCCGCCTTGGCGGCCGCCTCCTGATCGGCGTCGCACGGGAAGATCGCCGACCGATATTGCGTGCCGACGTCATTGCCCTGGCGATTGAGCTGAGTCGGATCGTGGGTCGCGAAATAGATGTCGAGGATGTCGTCATAGGAAATGACGTCCGTATCGAACGTCACCCGGATCGCTTCGGCGTGACCGGTGTCGCCGCTGCACACTTGCTTATAAGTCGGGTTGAGCGTGGTGCCGCCGATATAGCCGCTTTCGACGCTCTCGACGCCGATCACATCCTTGAACACCGCTTCCGTGCACCAGAAGCATCCACCCGCCAGCGTCGCGACTTCTTTCGTCATCGTCATCATTCCTTTCGTTCGGTACGCGAGATAAGATGACCTCCGCCCGATTGAAACAGTCTCACGCGCTTTTCAGCAATGCCGCGATTTCGGCGGGCGGGGCTTCGGGCCGGAGCTGCTCCATGCGGCATTGCTCTACCGCCTTGTCCGGCCGCCAGCGCAGGAATTTGGTGCCGTGGCGGAAACGGTCGCCGGTGACATGATCATAGCGCACTTCGGCCACCAGTTCGGGCCGAAGCGGCTGCCATTCGGCCGAGCGATCGGTGCTCCAACGGCTGGGGCCGCCCGGCGCCTTTCCCGTGAAGCCTGGCGGCTCCACCAGCTTTTCGAGCCTTTTCGTCAGAGCGGGACGCTCGACAGCCGGAATGGATGACGTGAAGCCGACATGGTTGAGCCGGCCCTGATCATCGTAAAGGCCAAGCAGCAGCGAACCGACTTCGCGGCTGCCGGTGCCATAGCGAAAGCCGCCGACCACGCAGTCGGCGGTGCGCAGGCACTTCACCTTCACCATCGCGCGCTCGCCCGGAAGGTAGGCGCCGTCCAATGCCTTTGCGACGACGCCGTCCAGCGCTCCGCCCGTCCTACCGAGCCAAGCTCTTGCCTCGGCGATGCCCAACGTGCTGGGAGACAAAGAAAAAACAGGATGATTCTCCGCCGCGTAAAACGCCTCAAGCGCCGCCCGCCGCTGTGACAGCGGTTGGCTCAAAAGGCTCCTGCCCTTCGTGTCGGCGAGGCAATCGAACAGCATCAGATAGGCGGGCGTTTCCACCGACAGCTTGCGGATCCGGCTTTCGGCGGGATGCAGGCGCATCTGAAGCGCTTCGAAGGACAGATGATCCCCTTCGGAAATCAGCAGCTCTCCATCGACCGCGAAGCGATCCGCTTTCACTTCACGCAAAGCTGTCACGACTTCAGGAAAATAGCGGTCGAGCCCCTTGCCGGCCTTCGACTGCAATTCGACCTTGTCGCCGTCGCGAAAAGCAAGACATCGAAAGCCGTCCCATTTGGGCTCGAACTGCCAATCGCCGCGATCCGGCAACGTTTCGGCGAGCTTCGCCTCCATCGGCGGCGTGCCGGGCTTCACCTCAAGGCGATCGAATGCCATGCGTCCTCCACCTGGGAGACGTTTTGCCGGGCGCGGCGGTTCCCGCGACGGAGAGTTAACCTTTCTGCTTCACAATGCGACGAGCCGATTCGCCCGTGCGGCGAACGACGGCCCGGCTGTTGAGGATAGGGGCGAAACGGGTCATTCTGGCAACGTAAGAGTGGGAGAGTAGTTATTCTTACGCGTCGTAATCTTATTCAGGGCGGAGCGGCTGCGGGATTGGCAACTTGCCTGTCAGCGCCTGCTCTTGCCAATCAAGTCTGGGCTACGGCCCGTCCCTTGCAGCCTCAAATCAATCCCGCCTTGCTCGCCAAGGCGAAGCTGGCGTTGGATACGCGTCCCGTCCGTAATCGCGACATGATGGGCGTAGTCGACTTTTCGAAGGCGTCGCGCGATCCGCGCTTTTACATCGTCGATATCTTGAGCGGCGCCGCGACCGAATATCACGTGTCGCACGGCCGCGGTTCCGATCCGGCCCATTCGGGATGGCTGGAATATTTTTCCAACACCCCCTCGTCGGAAGCGTCGTCGTCAGGCGCCTATCTCACCGACAATATCTATTACGGCAAATATGGCCGCTCGCTCCGCCTCAAGGGGCTCGATACGACCAACAGCAACGCCGAATATCGAAATATCGTGGTGCACAGCGCCTGGTATGCCGAGCCGGAAGTGGCCGAAAAAGCGGGCAAGCTCGGCCGCAGCGAAGGATGCTTCGTGCTGTCGCTGACGAACCTGCAATATGTTCTGCTACGCCTTGGCCCAGGCCGTTTGATTTACGCCGACAAGGTCGCATAAGGCCACTCGCAGGCGGAAGTGAAACAACCTTTCCACTTCCGCCTATCCGAGGCCCGGCTCTCGCCGGGACATACAGGATTTACTTGCTGGCTGCCGCCGCCATGCTGTTGCCGGCCTTGTCGTTGAGGCCCGCGATCACGGTCTTATCGCGGCCGTAGACGTCATCATAGGAAATGATCCCGCCTTTGTCCTTCGCCGCCGCGGCGGTGAAGTAAGCGATGTAGACCGGCGTATCGACACGAGTCTTGGCTTGCGCGGTCTTGCCCGACGCGATCGTCCGGTTGATCTTCTCCTGGCTCCATTCCGGATTGTCGAGCAGCTTGCGCGCAAAACCCAGCGCGTCCTGCGTCCGGATGCAGCCATGGCTCAACGCACGCGCGGCACGGGAGAAATATTGCTTGGACGGCGTATCGTGCAGGTAGATGGCGTAGTTGTTGGGCATCACCACCTTCATCCGGCCGAGCGCATTGCCCGGGCCCGGCGGCTGACGGTAACGGACGCCATTGCCCGCCTTCACGGCCACATAGCCCGCCTTGCCGCGCACTTCAGGCGTGATGCTGGCGGGCACTTCCCACCATGGATTGAAGATCACGCCGGTCGCGACCGCGCTTAATTGCGGCGTCTTGGTCTTCACCGCGCCGACGACCGCGCGGTGCCGGGCGGTCACCTGGCCGTTCTCTACGATGGCAGCGGTGAAGGCCGGCACATTGACGATCACGTAACGCGGACCAAGGTCGCGCGGCAGCCAGCGCCAGCGTTCGAGATTGGCGCGCGCTTTGTCCGCCACCGCCTTGTCGGTGGTGACGGCGAGAACCTCTTTCAGCTCCGCATATTGGGGATGGGTCGGCAACAGGCCGTCCAGGGTGGCGCGCACCTTGTTGTCGCGCACCGCGCTTTCCATCAGCGCATATTGCTTATTCCCGTCGAGATCGGGATCCTGCATGTGCCAATCGATCCGGCCCTTCCCACGCACATGGCCGAGCGCCAGATCGGACGATAGGCGAAGAAAGCTGTCGGTCGCCGCCGTACGGAGCGCCATTTCATCCGTGCCCGAAAGTGCGGCGCGCAACGCGTCCGGCGCGTAATCGGCGGGAGTCAGGCCTTCCTGGCCGACGCCCTCCACATATGCGAGCAGTTCCTGCGCGGCCTCGCGGGTCCAAAGCGGCGCCATGACCGGATTCTGAAGCGATCGGATCGCAAGCTCCCCTTCGAAGGTGCGGGTCGCGGGTGCCTCTCCGGCTTTCACCTGTTCCTCTGTCGGCTTCTCGCCCTCCTGGAGTTGAGCGAGCGACGGCGCGGCGAATCCGGCCAGTGCGGCCGTTGCGAGCAGGGAGCGGATCGAGTTTTTCATAGCCTCGTCTTTCTATGGCAAAGCGGGCGGCGGGGCCAGATGGGTTTTAGCCATTGCTGTTCCTTTCGCCCGACAGGCGCGCTTTTTGAAGAAATCCGGGTGAACGGACGATGACCGACCGTGCCACGGCGGCGCCCTCGCTTTCCCGTACGGCATGCAAGACTAAGGCGATATGTCTCTGTCATTACAGATGATTAACCTTACCACGCTAAGAATAGGCGAACTGCGCGCGGGGCGGCGAGGAAGGGACGAGACAGATGCAGCAAACACGGCAACAGCCGGCGCCGCTCTGGCGAATCACCCGCTGGCTGGTCGATCCCGGAATCGAAGTTCCAACGGCGATCCGCACCTCCCTCGTCAACGGCCTTTACGGCACGCTTCCCATTTTCGCGGGCGGCGTCCTCAATACGATCAGCGTCGCTGCGGTCATCGCTTCACGTTTGCAGTACGGCCTTTTCCTCCTGTGGCTGACGCTGGAAGTAACCCTGTGCCTGGTCCGCCTCGCCGTGCTCCTGCAGGCGCAGCGGCGCAACTTCATCGGCATCGAACGCTTGACCGACCTTTATGTCGGCCTTGGCGTTTTGTGGGCGGGCAGCGTCGGCTTCGGCACCTTCATCAGTGTGGCGAGCGGCGACTGGATGGCGGCCGCCCTTGCCTGCCTGTCGGCGGCCGCGATGTGCGGCGGCATCTGCTTCCGCAATTTCAGCGCGCCGCGCCTTGTCGGCGTGATGATCGCCCTCAGCCTTGGGCCGTGCATGGTGGCGGGGGTGCTGAGCGGCGAGCCGGTATTCTTGCTGACGCTGTTTCAAATCCCTTTCTATCTCTACGCGATGACGGCGGCTGCCTTCCGCCTCAACCGCATGCTGGTGTCGACGATGCAGGCGGAACAGGAAAACGACCACCTCGCCCGGCACGACCTGCTGACCGGCCTGCTCAACCGCATCGGCCTCGAACGGCAACTGGAGGAATGCGAGACGCTGGCGAACACGCCCCTCACCCTCTTCTACCTCGATCTCGACGGGTTCAAGGCGGTCAACGACCGGATGGGTCATGCGGCGGGCGACAGCCTGCTCGCCATGGTCGGCGAACGGCTTCAGGCGATCACGCGCGGAGGCTTGATCGCCGCCCGCATCGGCGGCGACGAATTCGTCATGGCGGGAAGCGGGAACGACCGCGAGACCGCGCTGGAGGTCGGCGCCGGGATTATCGATGCCATCGCGGCGCAACCCTATCTCATCGGGCACCACGCCATCGAAGTGGGCGTCAGCGCCGGTATCGCCTTTTCGCCCGATCATGGGAAAGGGCTCGCCGACCTGCTCAGCGCGGCCGACAACGCGCTCTATCAGGCGAAATCGCGCGGCCGATGCAGCCTCGCGGTCGCGGCGACGATCGGCCAGCCGCCGCCGTTGCGGCTGGCGGCCCTATCCTCCTGAAGGAGGGCTCAGCCTTCGATCGAATCACCCGGTTGCACGCCCGCCGGGCATTGACCGACCCAGCGGCCGACAATCCGGGTCTCGCCGCCCTGACGCTTGCCGTCGGGCATGGTGACGAAGGCGCCGATCCGCATGTTCATCGCGGTATCGCTGCCGGTCACTTCGATTTCGGAATCGATGGTGAGGCCGTTTTGCGGGCAGGACGCCTTGACGAACAGACGCCCCGAATTGCTGTCGCGCTCCACCTTGCACTCCTTGGGATAGGAGCGGGTCAATTCTTCGCGCAGCTGTGGGTTGGCGTCCGCGCCCAGGCATTCGCGGCGCGTTTCGTTGGCGTTGTCGCCGCTTTCCGTCATTTCCCAGGCGCCGGGGCGGAATTGCGGCACGCCGTCGGCGCCGATCTTCAGCGCACCGTCCGCGGCGGCCGTTTCCCCGGTCTTGCCGGCTTCGGCGCTACCGTTCGAATCCTGCTGCTGGCCGCAAGCGGCGAGCGCCAGAGCGGCGGCGGAAATGACGAGATAACGCATGATTTGAACCTTCCCCATGAAGTGGCTCCACCTGCCACATCTCACGCGCTGGCTGGGGCGGCAGGATTCGAACCTGCGAATGCCGGTACCAAAAACCGGTGCCTTACCGCTTGGCGACGCCCCAATGCGCGTGGAAGAGCGGCCTTATCGCCGCTCTTCGTGCAAGAAAAGCCCTTAGCTGTTTGAAATGCGACGATTGACGAGATCGAGATAGTCCTTGCGGAGCTGCATCGTCAGATCGCCGACCTCGAAATTCCACGGACCCGCGGCGCGGACCGGCGTGACTTCCGCCGCGCTGCCCGTCAGAAAGAATTGTTCGAAGGATTCGAGCTCGTCCGGCCAGATCGCGCGTTCGATCACCTCGATCCCGCGGCGGCGGGCAAGATTCATCACCGTCTGACGGGTGATGCCGTTCAGGAAGCAATCGGGCGTCGGGGTATAGAGCTTGCCGTCCTTGATGAAGAAAGCATTGGCGCCGGTGCCTTCGGCCACCTGGCCGCGCCAGTCGAACATCAGCGCGTCGTCATAACCCTTCGCCTGCACTTCGTGGCGGGCCATGGTGCAGATCATGTAAAGGCCCGACGCCTTGGATTGGACCGGCGCTGTATAGGGTGCGGGTCGGCGCCAGGGCGAAATGGCGAGATTGAGGCCTTTCTTGATCGCCTCCTCCCCGAAATAAGCGCCCCAATACCAGGCCGCGACGGCAAGATGGATCTTCGAGCGCTGGGCGGAGACGCCCATCTGCTCCGACCCGCGCCAGGCGACCGGGCGCACATAGGCGTCCTGAAGGTCGTTGGCGCGCAGCACCTCGCGGCAGGCCTCGTCGATTTGCGCGACAGAATAGGGGATTTCGAAGCCCAGGATTTCACCGCTCTTCTTCAGCCGTTCGCTATGTTTGGTGAGCTCGAAAATCTCGCCGCCATAAGCGCGCTGACCCTCGAAGACCGAGGAAGCATAATGAAGCGCGTGGGTCAGGACATGCACATTGGCTTCGCGCCAGGGCACGAGCTTGCCATCCAGCCAGATCCAACCGTCGCGATCATCATAATTTTGCTGGTCAGATATGCTCACAATTCATCCCCCTTTTTCATCGCGCCGCGATAGGGCTGACCCGTCGGCCGGTCAACTCGCACCCGGCCAGGCATTCGACGCTTCCCTAAGTTGACGGGATTGAGACGTTCGCACGGCGATTCCGTCAGTTTTGTCAATTTCCGCCCTTTCGAGCGGAAAGGACGGCTCAACAGATGAGGATCATCCCTAACATGGAAGCGAAACTGTAGGAAAATGGTTTGAACAGCCCGCCTGCACGGTCCGGCTACCATTTCTTTCCCGTCATTCCCGCGCAGGCGGGACGGTGAGAGGGGGGTGCTAGCGTCCTTGCGTCATAGCCGCGAGTTCGCGGTTGCGCTGGGCCGAGGCGGAAAGCGTCTCCTTGAGGAGCGCGGCGAGGCCATCCTCGCGATCGAGGATATCGAGCCCGGCCCGGGTCGAGCCGCCGGGGCTCGCCACGCGGTCGGCGAGCATGGCGGGGCTTTCCGCCCGTTCCGCCGCGAGCGCGGACGCACCCTCGACGGTGGCGAGGGCCAAGCGGGCCGCCTGCTCCCCGGGAAGGCCAAGATCGGCCGCCGCCTGCCCCAGCGCGTCGATGAAACGGTAGAGAAAAGCAGGGCCGCTGCCCGCGAGCGCAGTGACGAGGTCGAACAAATCCTCATCCTCCACCCATTCCGCCGCGCCGAGCGTAGCCATCAGGTCTTGCACAAGCGTCCTTGCGTCCCGATCGCCGTCCTTGGCAAAAAGACCGACGACACCTTTGTGCAAACGAACAGGGGTGTTCGGCATGGCGCGGACGATAGTGCGCGGTGCTGCAAAACGGGCACGCAGCGTATCCGCCCGTGTCCCGGCGAGGATGGAAACGAGGATTGTCCGCGGCTCGAGAGCGGGCGCGAGCATCGGCGCAACTTCGTCCAGCTTCTGCGGCTTCACCCCTAGAAGGACGAGTGCCGGCACCTCATCCTCGGGAAGCACGGGGAGGACGCGGACACCATGCCCTACCTCCTTCCCACTCGGCCGCACGACGGTGATCCGCGCCGGATCCATGCCCGCCGCCATCCAGCCGTCGAGCATCGCGCCCGCCATGTTGCCGCAGCCGATCAGCCAGAACGGCCCCGGCAGCGGCGGCAGGCTCACGCCTCGCCCTGCGTTTCGATAAGCGCAGCGGCGATGGCCTCCTGCGGCGTCTTGTCGGCCCAGAGGACGAACTGGAAGACCGGATAGAAGCGCTCGCATTCCTCGATCGCCGCTTCGACCAGCGTTTCGGCCTGGATGAGGCTCAGGACGCCGCCTTCCTCACCCTCCAACAGCGCCGCGTGACGGAAGAGGACAAGGCCGGAAGAGGTCCAAAGCTCGAAATGGCCGAGCCAGAGCTGCTCGTTGATGAGGCCGATCGTCTCATAGGTCGCGGCGCGCTTTTCGGCCTGGACGCGAATGTCCGGGAGGGCAAGGAACTGGAGGACTTGATCCTCTTCCCGCCAGATCGCGCGCAGCTCATATTGGGTCCAGCTGCCCTGGAAGGTGGCGACGATTTCCTCGTCCCCGCTCCGCTCGAACGCCCAGCCATGCGCGGCGAAATAATGTTCGAGCATGTCGATGGGAGCGCTCGTCTCCCGTTCCAGCTCATACTCGTCCGTATTCATCGCTCACCCGCTCTGTTGCGAAAGAAACCGTGCATGGTCGAAACGCACGGCGCAAGAGATTGGCAGCAATAAGCTGTGGATATCCGGATTCCACAGGCGGAGAGATCGTCTAGATTCCAGCTTTCGCTGGAATGACGAGAAGAGGGTAGAAGGATGAAGGAAAAGTAAGGTCAGGCGTCCGGTCCGGGCTTACCCGCGGGCTTGCGCGGACGCGGCGCCTTTCCGGCGGCGGGTTCGGCGCCGATCTTTGCTTCCAAAGCCTCGATCCGCGCTTTCAGCAGCGCATTTTCTTCACGCGCGGCGACCGCGATGGCCTTGGCCGCTTCGAATTCGTCGCGGCTGACGAAATCCATCCCTGCAATACCTTCGCGGAACTTTTCGCGCATATTTTCCTGCGCCTCGCGGCCCATGCCGGCCAGCGTTCCGGCCGCGCCGTTCATCATCTTCACGAAATCGTCGAACAGGCGGTTCTGGGATTGCATCGGTCGGGACTCCTCAAAAATCTTTGGTCAATATCGGAGCTCAGCCAAGCCATCGCAAGAGCCAAGCCATCGCAAGAGGCAGTGCTCCGGCGGAGGCCGGAGCCCAGCGACACGGATCGAGCGGCTGGATCCCGGCCTTCGCCGGGACACTAAGATGCCGGATTGAGGCGGATGATCTCGTAATTGAGGATCGAGGCGAAGCTGAGCCACACCATATAGGGCACCATCAGCCAGGCGGCGGCCTTGCGGATGCGCGCGACCCAGAAGGTGGTCGCGATGGAGAGGACCAGCATCACGACAATGATCGCCAGCGCGAGGCGCGGCTGGTGCATGCCGAAGAAGACCGGCGACCAGAGGAAATTCAGCATCATTTGGCTGCCGAACAGGATGAGCGCCGTGCGCCGCGTGCCGCTGTTCGGCGCCTGAAGGATGAACGCGAGCGCGACCCCCAAAAGGATGTAGAGGGTCGTCCACACCGCGCCGAAGGTCCAGCCGGGCGGCATGGCCTGCGGCTTGGCAAGGCCGTCGAACCAGGGGTTGCCGTAACCCGAATTGGACACCCAGCCCGATGCGAGGCCAAGGAGAAGGATGGCGGGCACCGTGACGACGGCATGACGCCAGAAAGACGTTTCCCGCCGCACCATTTCAGCGTCAGCCATGTCGTCTACTCCTTATTCTGCGGGCAGCGGCCTTGCGAGTTCGGCCTCCAACCGGCGCGTCACTTCCTGGGGTGAACCTGTGTAACGCGCGAGGCGGGAATATAGAACCGGGATGAGAAACAGGGTGATGACCGTCGCCATCGAGACGCCGAACACGACGACCACGCCGATCGCCTGACGCGCGCCCGCGCCCGCGCCGCTGGCGATCATCAGCGGCACCGCGCCCGCCACGGTGGCGATGGAGGTCATCAGGATCGGGCGGAGGCGGCGGGCCGAGGCGTCGCGGATCGCGGTGCCGATATCCCTGCCCGCATCGCGCAGCTGATTGGCGAATTCGACGATCAGGATGCCGTTCTTGGCCGCGAGGCCCACCAGCATGACGATGCCGACCTGGCTGTAGAGGTTGAAGGTCTGCCCCATGAGCGCAAGGCCGATCACGCCGCCCGCCACCGCGAGCGGGACTGTGGTGATGATGACGCCGGGGTGGACGAAACTTTCGAACTGCGCGGCGAGCAGCAGGTAGACGACGAGGATGGTGAGGCCGAAGACGATCCAGATCGACCCGCCCGCTTCCTTGAACGCCTGGCTCTCGCCGCGATAGCCGACCGCCGTGATTTCGGGCGACTGAGCAGCCTGACCCTCGAGGAAGGCGAGCGCGTCGCCGAGCGAATAGCCGGGCGCGACGCCGCCGGAGAGGGTGATGGCGCGCAATTTGTTGAACCGGCCGAGATCGCGCGCGCCCGCCGTCTCGCGCGTGGTGACGAGGTTCGACAGCGGGATGAGATCGCCGGTGCGGCTGCGCACGTAGATGGAGGCAAGGCTCGCCTCGGTGGCGCGCGCGGCGGCATCGGCCTGGATGACGACGCGATATTCCTCGCCCCGGTCGACATAAGTGGTGACGCGGCGGGAGCCGAGGAGGCTTTGCAGCGCCTGGCTGACATCGTTGACCGAAACGCCAAGGTCGCCCGCGCGGCGGGTATCCACTTCGATGCGGAGCTGCGGCTTGGTTTCCTTATAATCGGAATCGAGATTGACGATGCCGGGATAATCCTGCGCCGCCGCGATGATGCGGTCGCGGGCGCGGGCGAGGTCTTCATAGGTCGAACCGGCGATCACGAAACTGACCGGCTGGCCGCGGCCCCGGCTGAGCGACGAGCGCACCGACGCGTTGCCGCGCACCGCGGGAATCTGGCCGAGCGCGCGGTTCACCTCGGCCACCACATCCTGCGTGGCTTCCTCGCGCTCGTCCCACGGTTTCAGGAAGACGGTGATCGCGCCGTTGTTGAAATCCTCGCTCGCGCCGAAGCCGCCCGGCACACGGGAAATGAGCGTGCGCACCGCGCCGTCGCCGACCATCGGCAGCACCTTGGCCTCGACCTGGCGCATGTAACCGTCCATCGCGGCATAGCCCGTGCCTTCCGGCGCCGAGACGTTGGCGGCGAGGATGCCCGCATCCTCCTGCGGCGCGAGCTCGGACTGGATGGTGGTGAAGAGGAAAGCGGCGGCGGCGAGGAACGCGACGACGACGAGGCTCGGGACCAGCGGCTTCTTCAGCGTGCGGTCGAGCCGGTCGGCATAGAAATTTTCGAGGCCCTGGAATTTGCGGTCGACCCAGGCGGCGAGGCGTCCTCTTTCCTCATGCTTCAGGAGCTTGGAGCAGAGCATCGGCGTCAGGCTGAGGGCGAGGAAGCCGGAGAAGGCGACCGCGCCGATCATCGCGACCGCCAGTTCGCGGAAGAGGAGGCCCGTCTGGCCCGAGATGAACATGACCGGCACGAACACGGCGCAGACGACAAGGGTGGTGGAAATGATCGCGAAACCGACCTGCCTCGTGCCTTCGAAAGCGGCGGACAGCGGCGGCTCACCCTCCTCGATGCGGTGATAGATGTTTTCGAGCACCACGATGGCGTCGTCCACCACGATGCCTATGGAAAGGACGAGCGCGAGTAGGGTGAGGAGATTGATCGAGAAGCCGAAGGCCGACAGCACCGCGAAGCTGCCGAGCAGGCAGAGCGGGACGGTGATCGCCGGAATGAGGGTCGCGCGCCAGCTTCCGAGAAACAGGAAGATGACGAGGACGACGAGAACGGCGGCCTCCCCTAAGGTTTCCCACACCTTCTTGATGGCTTCGCTGATGAAAAGGGATTCATCGGAGCCGACGGTGATCGTCATGCCTTCGGGGAGGGTCGGCTGGATGTCCTGCGCCAAGGCCTTGGCCGCGTTCGACACGGCGAGCGTGTTCGCGCCCGATTGCCGGACGATGCCGAGGCCCACCGCGGGCTGGCCGTTGAGGCGGAAGGCGGTGTAGGGATTTTCCGCGCCCTGCTCGATCCGGGCGACGTCGCCCAACCGGACGAGATAGCCGTTGTCGCCACGCCCGACGATCAGCCCTGCGAAATCCTGGGGGCTGGTGAAGGGGCGGTCGACGCGGAGCGACACGTTCTGGCTCGCGGATTCGAGGCGGCCGGCGGGAAGCTCGACATTCTGGGTGCGAAGCGCGCTTTCCACGTCGGCGGGGGTGAGGCGGAAGGCGGCGAGCCGTTCCGGGTTCATCCACACGCGCATGGCGGGCCGCGCCTCGCCGCCGATGAAGACTTGCGCCACGCCGTCGATGGCCGAGAAACGGTCGACGATGTTGCGGTCGACATAGTCGCTCAGCTGCAAAGGGGTCCAGCCGGGCTTGGAGATGACGAGGAACAGGATCGGCGAGGCGTCGGCGTCGACCTTGCGCACTTCGGGCGGGCGGACCTCGTCCGGCAAATCGTCCGCCGCGCCGCCGACGCGGTCGCGCACGTCGTTGGCGGCGGCATCGACCGATCGGCCCGGCGCGAATTCGATGGTGATGTCGGAGCGTCCGTCCTGCGAGCGGGAGGAGATGGTCTGCAGGCCCTCGACGCCGGACAGGCGTTCCTCCAGCACCTGCGTCACGCGGCTTTCGACGACCGAGGCGGCGGCGCCGGTATAGATGGTCTGCACCGACACGATAGGCGGATCGACGTCCGGATATTCGCGGACGGAAAGGCCGAGGAACGCGACGACGCCGACGACCGCGATCAGCAGCGCGACCACCGCCGCGAAGACGGGGCGTTTTACGGAAAGGTCGGAGAGCTGCATGAGCTAGGCCTTATCGTATCCCGGCGAAGGCCGGGATCCAGTCATGGCACGGTGCTGCTGAATCCCGGCCTTCGCCGGGACACAATGAAGCGTGAATATCACCGCGCTTTGCCCTTCGGCTGACCGGCAGGAACGGCATTTTTTGCGCCCGCCAGCCGCACCTTCATGCCGTCGGACAGCTTCACGACACCCTCGGTCACGACCTGCTGGCCGGGCTTCAAGCCTTCCACTATCTCGATGCGGCCACCCGAGCGCAGGCCGGTGCGGACTTCGGTGCGCTTCGCCTTGCCGTCCGGCGCGATCGTATAGACGAAACGCTTGTCGCCTTCGCCGACCACGGCCAATTCCGGCACGGAGAGGCCCATGCGCTGCGCGGTTTCTATGGCCACGGTCAGCAGCATGCCGGGCTTCAGGCGGCGGTCCGGATTGGGGAGGCGCGCGCGCACGGTGACGGCGCGGCTGTCCGGATCGATCACCGGATCGATGGTCGCAATCCGGCCCCGGAAAGGCTGGTCGGGATAGGCAGCCGATACCGCTTCGATGCCGAGGCCCGGCTGAAGCGCGGACAACACCGTTTCCGGCACCGGGAAATCGAGCTTCACCGAACTCACGTCGCTGATCGTCGCGATCTCGGTCCCGGCCGACACCACCGCGCCCGGCGAAATGGTGCGGAGCGATACCCAGCCCGAAAAAGGCGCGCGGATCACGCGGTCGCCGATCGAGGCCTCGGCGCCCGCCGCCTGCGCGCGTGCCTGCGCCGCCAGCGCGGCCTGGGTATCGAGGCTGCTCACCGTCGCGAAACCGCGCTCGCGCAGGGCCTGAACCCGGCGCAACTGCTGATCGGCTTCCCGCGCGCGGGCCTGGGCGCCGGACAGTTCGGCGCTTTCCTGGCCTTGTGCCAGCACAGCGATGGTCTGGCCACGCGTGACATAGGCGCCATCATCGAAATTCAGGCGCACGATCCGCTCCGTCACCGGCGCGGCGAGCGTCACCTGCTCGTTGGCGAGCGCGGTGCCGACCGCCTCGATCCGCTCGACGAAACGCATGGTCGTGGCGGGCTCCGCCTTGACGAGCGGCGGCGGACGGTCGCGGCCGCCTTCCGCTTCGGAACAGGCAGACAGGAAGGCGACGAGCGCGAGAGCAAGGGCTTTGGTTCGGGACACGGGCGTCGGGCTAACGTTCGAAGGTTGCGTTATCAAGTCCGCGTGGCGCCGAGCAGGAATTCGACATTCCCCTCCGGCCCGGTGATCGGGCTCTGGACGATGCCCTCCACCCGCCAGCCGCGGCTCTCGATCCACGCTGCTGCGGCCTGGCTGACTCTCAGATGAACGGCGGGGTCGCGCACCACGCCGCCCTTGCCGATCTCGCCCCGCTCCGCTTCGAATTGCGGCTTCACCAGCGCGATCAGACGTCCGCCAGGCTTTACGAAATCGATTGCCGTATCAAGCACTTTGGCGAGCGAAATGAAGCTCGCGTCGCACACGACGATGTCGACGGGTTCGGTGACGATGTCCGCAGTGAGATAGCGCGCATTGGTTTGTTCGTGCACGACGACACGAGGGTCGCTGCGCAGTTTCCAGGCGAGCTGATTCGTGCCGACATCGACTGCGAAGACCTTCGCCGCGCCTTTCTGGAGCAGCACGTCGGTAAAGCCGCCGGTCGACGAGCCCACGTCCAGCCCTATCGCGCCGGTCACATCCCAGCCGAAATGCTCCAGACCATGCGCCAGCTTGATCCCGCCGCGCGACACCCAGGGATGTTCGCGCCCGCGCACCTCGATCGGCGCATCTTCGGCCAGCACCTGCCCCGCTTTCTCGATCTTCCTCTCGCCGGAAAAGACGAGGCCCGCGAGGATCAGGGCCTGCGCCTTCGAGCGGCTTTCAACGAGGCCGCGGTCCACCAGCAATTGGTCGCTTCTGATCTTTGCCACTTCAGACTCTTTCTATGCCGGAACCCCGCCAATCGCGGCAACGTTTCGCCTGCGCAAGTGATGACAGGGAGAGGATCATGAAACCCGGTTTCTTCAAGAAATACGCTTATGCCTGGATCACTGTCGCCTTCTTTCTCGGGTCGCTGCTGCTCCATTGGCTGTTCGGCTGGTATGCCTTCGTCGACGAAGCCGCGCAGCATGGCGAGGCGCCGGAGGTTTCAGGCTATCTCGTGGAAATGGGCCGCGACACGTTCGAGAACTGGCAGTCGGAATTCCTGCAGCTGCTCTGGCAAGTCGTCGGTCTCGCTTACTTCCTCTATGTCGGCTCGCCTTCATCGAAGGAAAATGACGACCGGATGGAAGCCAAGATCGACCGCCTTCTCGAACTGCAGCTCGGCGACAGGGCCTGGATTGAAATCTCCGACATCGACGAGCGGTTCCTGCGCACGCACGGACATGCGGCGCCGTGGGGACACCCGAGCGAGGGTCGCGAATAGGCTTTAAGCGCGGACTTCGGCGATGCCCGTGCTGTTGTGGCGGAGCGCTTTCAGCACCGTGTCGACGATGGCGGCGGCATCCAACCCGGCTTCTTCATATTGCTTTTCGGGCTTATCCTGATCCTGGAAGAGGTCGGGCAGGCGCATGGTACGGATCTTGAGGCCCGCGTCGGTGAGGCCCGCGTCTGACGCAAGAGTCAAAACATGGGCGCCGAAGCCGCCGATCGCTGCTTCCTCGATCGTTACCGCGACTTCGTGGGTCGACAGGAGCTTGCGAATGAGATCCTCGTCCAGCGGCTTGGCGAAGCGCAGGTCGGCGACGGTGGTGGAGAGGCCTTTGCCCTCCAGCGTGTCGGCGGCCTTCAGCGCTTCTTCCAGACGGGTGCCGAGGGACAGGATCGCGACCTTCTTCCCCTCGCGGACGATACGGCCCTTGCCGATTTCCAGCCGCTGCGGAACTTCGGGAATGGCGACTCCGGTGCCGTTGCCGCGCGGATAGCGGACCGCGCTCGGGCCGCTGTCGTGCAGCGCCATGGTGTGTACCATGTGCGTCAGCTCCGCCTCGTCGGCGGCGGCCATGACGACCATGTTCGGCAGCGTGCAGAGATAGGCCAGATCGAAGCTGCCCGCATGGGTGCAGCCGTCCGCGCCGACGAGGCCCGCGCGGTCCATCGCGAAGCGGACGGGAAGATTCTGGATGGCGACGTCGTGCACGACCTGGTCGTAGGCGCGCTGGAGAAAGGTCGAATAAATGGCGACGAACGGCTTGTGCCCCTGCGCCGCGAGGCCCGCCGCGAAGGTCACCGCATGCTGTTCGGCGATACCCACGTCGAACATGCGGTCGGGAAAGCGGCCGGCGAATTTATCGAGGCCGGTGCCGGACGGCATGGCGGCGGTGATGGCGACGATCTTGTCGTCCCGCTCGGCCTCGGCAATCAGCGCCTGGGCGAAGACGTTGGTATAGCTGGGAGGACCGGCGGGCGCCTTCACCTGCTCGCCTGAAATGACGTCAAATTTCTGGACGCCGTGATATTTGTCGGCGGCGGCTTCGGCGGGCGCGTAGCCCTTGCCTTTCTTCGTCACGACATGGACGAGCATCGGCCCCAGATCCGCGTCGCGGACATTTTCGAGGATCGGGATCAGGCTGTCGAGATCGTGGCCGTCGACCGGGCCGACATAATAGAAGCCGAGCTCCTCGAACAAAGTCCCGCCCGTCACCATGCCGCGCGTATATTCCTCGGCGCGGCGGGCGGCGCGGTGGAGCGGCCCGGGCAGCTTGCGCGCGAAACGCTGGGCGAGATGGCGGACGGAGAGATATTTGCCGGAGCTGACCAGCCGGGCGAGATAGTGGCTAAGGCCCCCGACCGGCGGCGCGATCGACATGTCGTTGTCGTTCAGGATCACGATCAGCCGATTGCCCGCTTCGGAGGCATTGTTCATCGCCTCATAGGCCATGCCCGCCGACATGGATCCATCGCCGATCACCGCGATCGCCTTGCCCGGCGCGCCCGACAATTTGTTGGCGATGGCGAAACCGAGCCCCGCCGAAATGGAAGTCGAGCTATGCGCCGCGCCGAACGGGTCGTACTCGCTCTCCGCGCGCTTGGTGAAACCGCTGAGGCCCCCGCCCATGCGGAGGGTGCGGATGCGGTCGCGGCGCCCGGTCAATATCTTGTGCGGATAGCATTGGTGGCCGACGTCCCAGACCAAACGATCGTCGGGCGTGTTGAACACATAATGGATGGCGACGGTCAGCTCGACGACGCCGAGACCGGAGCCCAGATGCCCGCCCGTCGTGCCGACGGCGGAGATGGTTTCCGCGCGCAATTCGTCGGCCAGCTGGCGGAGCTGCTTGGGCTGCAGCCTACGCAGATCGGCCGGGATATTGACGGTGTCGAGAAGCGGCGTTTCCGGGCGCTCGGTCATCGGGTTATGGCATCCTTTCCTTCAGAGCCTCTAGCGCTTGGGGTTCCGCATGTCGAACCTTTGTACACAGGAGGAAGCCTACCTCGAGTAAAGGAGATATGCTATTTTCGTGCAGGAGGTTCGCCATGTCATCTCTTGCGGAAGCTTTGGCTCTACTGATTTCTCATTCCGCTGCCGTCAGCGAAGATGGGACCGCTCTTGCCCGTACGCTGTGCGGCCGTGATGAAAAGGTCATCTACTCTTGCCCATTCAACGCAAAAATTGGTTCTGTTTGCGCAGCGGAAAACAAGATCATTTTTCGCTATGGCACATCCCGCTCTCTTGAAGCCGAAGTTACCAGTAGTGGCTCTGATGGCCGGGCCTATGGCAATTATATCGTAGGCGGCGGCGGAGGATACCAGACCAGTATCCGTTTTCATGACGGCCACCGTGATTATGTGGTTTTCTCCGCTGTTTATGGAGAGCTAACCGAAATCGCTGGAGAGCAAAAATCGGGTGTGAGCATCTTTGAATGGGGGAATCTCGCCACCTCACTTCAGTGCAAACTCGAAGGTTGTCGGCAGCAAATAAATAGGAATACAGTTGACGCTTTGGCGCCTGATCCTGAGGAGGATGCGTTTGGCGGCTGGCAGTAGTATTCAGCCGCCCACGCACTCTCCGCAGCGTCCATGAACCTCGATCACTGGTCGTTCCGCCGCAAAACCCGCTTCTTCCGCAGCAGCGCGCACGCCTCCCGAGAGCGTATCGTTATCGATGTGAGTCGCTTGCCCGCAATTATCACAGATCAGGAAAATGCAATCGTGAAGGCACCCCGGATGGTCGTTCGCCACATAGGCGTTCACACTTTCCACTCGCCGCGCGAGATTGGCGCCGACGAACAGGTCGAGGATGCGATAGACGCTGTTGGCGGCGACGCGGCGGCCCTGCTCCTGGCTCACCTTCTCGGCGATATCGTAGGCAGAAGCCGGCTTGTCGAACGCGGCCAGTGCCTCGAATATGGAGGCGCGCATTTGCGTCCATTGCTCGCCGGATTTTTCCATCGCGATTTTCGCCGCCGTGGCGAGCGACTCGCCTTCATGCCTGTGATGCTCATGCGCCATGACCGGAAAGATAGGCCGTTCAGGAGACAGGGACAAGCGGACGCAAAGGCGCGGCCCGCGGCGCTGAGGATGCTGCCTGGATCTTAAAACAAGTCATTGACCTTAAAACATTGATCTTAAAACCGTCATTCCAGCGAAAGCTGGAATCTAGACCATGCCCGATCAAGTGGAGGTGCCGACGATAGATTCCAGCTTTCGCTGGAATGATGTTAGAAGTCTGGAATGACGGTAGAAATAATGTCGAGCGCCGAAAGGCTGCGGACAAGGAGCGGGAGGCTCAGTTGACGGCGCGGCGGTTGAGGTCGTGGCCGAGGGCGAGGACGGAGACGCCGAGGATCGTGTAGACGATCTCCATGCCCCCGTGCGGCAGGGACAAGGCGCCCGCCATGATGCCGATGCCGAAACCGCCGACGGCCGCGGGCATCATATAGCCATGTTCGGCGATCCCCTTCCCAAGGGCGACGATGCCGAGGAGGATGGCGAGGAACAGGCCCGCTTCATGAATGTGCGGCGACAAAAGCGCGCCCGCGGAAGCCAGCAGGGCAAGGGCGATGCTCGTCGCGAGGCAATGGACGAGGCACAGGCCCGACAGGCCAATGGCCAGCCGGTCCAGCATTCCATCGCGGATGTTAAGTGCGAACATCTAAGATCCCTTGCTGACCGCCTTTATACGGCTTCGGACCGGAAGTTACAATATCACATCCCTTAAAAAAGTTGCATTGAGATGCGGCGGGTGAAAGCGCATATGGCCGCCATGAACACCGCCGCAGCGTCCGCTTTCCTTCCGTCCGCGCGCAGCCCCCGGCCCCGCGCCGTTTCCAACTGGCTTCTGGCCGTCGCCGCGCTCGTCTTCCTGATGGTCGTGGTGGGCGGCATCACCCGCCTCACCGAGTCGGGTCTGTCGATGGTCCGGTGGGAACCGGTGTCCGGCACCGTGCCTCCGCTCAACGAAGAGCAATGGATGGCCGAGTTCGACGCCTACAAGGCGACGCCGGAATATCAGAAAGTGAACCGGGGCATGTCGCTGACCGAGTTCAAATCCATCTTCTTCTGGGAATATGTCCACCGGCTGCTCGGGCGCTTCATCGGCCTGGCCTTCGCGCTTCCCCTCCTCTGGTTCGCGGCGAAGAAGGCGATTCCGAAAGGCTATGGCCCCCGGCTGACCGCCCTCCTCGCGCTCGGCGGGCTGCAGGGCGCGATCGGGTGGTGGATGGTGGCGTCCGGCCTCGTCGACCGGCCGGACGTCAGCCATATCCGGCTTGCCGTCCACCTGCTCACCGCCCTCCTGATCCTGGGCGGCCTCGTCTGGACCGCGCTCGACCTGCGCGCGCTGGACGCGGGGCACGGGCGGGCGAAGATGCCGACCCTCGGCATCTGGACGCTGTCGGTCCTCGCGCTCCAGATGCTGTTCGGCGCCTATGTGGCGGGGCTCAACGCCGGTTATGCGTTCAACACCTGGCCCTTGATGGGCGATGCTCTGTTCCCGGCGGAAACGCCGATGCTGGAGCCCGCCTTGCGCAACTTCGTCGACAATCCGGTCGTCGTGCAGTTCGTCCACCGCTGGCTCGCCTTCGCCGTCGCGGGTTTCGCAGTCCTGTTGGGGCTGAAGGCTGGGCGCTTGGGCCATAAGGGCGCCGCCCATGCGGTCTTCACGACGGTGACAGTCCAGATCCTGCTCGGCATCGCAACGATCCTGACGGGCGTGGAGCTGTGGCTGGGCGTCGCGCACCAGGGCATGGCGGCCCTGCTGCTGGCGGCGATCGTCGTCGCGGCGCATCGGATTGGCGATGTGCCTAAAGCCCTCCCCCTCGATGGGGGAGGGTTGGGTGGGGGTGATCTCTCCGCCCGTACCGAACCGAGCCACGGCATCACCCCTCCCCAACCCCTCCCCATCGAGGGGAGGGGCTAAGAGTGGACGACGTCGTTTCAGTCTATGCCATTTTCGCTGACGGCGAGGAGGCGCGACGGATTGGACGGACGGCAGTCGAGGAACGGCTGGCGGCCTGCGTGAACATCCTCGGACCCTGCCAATCCATTTATCGTTGGCAGGACGCGGTCGAGGAGACCGAGGAGGTCGCGGCGGTCTTCAAGACCGGTGCCGCGAGGGCGCCGCGCCTGATCGAGCGGATCGCCGCGCTTCACAGCTATGACGTTCCCGCTATCACCGTGTTGCCTGTCGCCGACACCTTGCCCCGCTATCGGGCCTGGATCGAGGAAAATAGCGGAAGGTAATATTTTACCCGTCAGCAAAGCCGCTGTTTTCTTGACAAAATAGCCGCTCATCCGCATTAGGCCGCTACCAGCGCCGCTCGGATTCGGGCGGCGCAGTCATTTTCATAAGGGTTTCAGGCCATGAAGGCGCTGTTGAAGACCACCAAGCCGGCAAAGCCGGCCGAGGTCGTGAAGAAGTGGCATCTGATCGATGCCGAAGGTCTGGTCGTCGGGCGTCTCGCCACGATCATCGCCAACATCCTGCGCGGCAAGCACAAGCCGAGCTTCACCCCGCACGTCGATTGCGGCGACCATGTCGTCGTCATCAACGCCGACAAGGTGAAGTTCACCGGCAAGAAGCTGAACGACAAGATCTATTACAAGCACACCGGCTATGCCGGCGGCATCAAGTCGGTCACGGCCGGCAAGGTTCTCGAAGGCCGTTTCCCCGAACGCGTTCTTGAAAAGGCCGTTGAGCGCATGATCCCCCGTGGCCCGCTCGGCCGCGACCAGATGCGCGCCCTTCACCTCTACAATGGCACCGAGCATCCGCACGGCGGCCAGAATCCTGAAGTCCTCGATGTCGCGGGCATGAACCGCAAGAACAAGGTGGGTGCCTGATGTCCGATACCCGTCAATCGCTTTCCGATCTCGGCGCCGTCGTCGAAGGTCAGGCTGCAGCCGCTCCGGCGGCTGCCGAGCGTCCCGCCGGCCGCGGCCGGCGCGAAGAGCAGGTCAACGACCACGGCGTGTCCACGCAAGGGCCGCAGATCGAAGCCGTCCTGCGCGAACAGCAGCTCGACGCCCAGGGCCGCGCTTATGCGACCGGCCGCCGCAAGGACGCCGTTGCCCGCGTGTGGCTGAAGCCCGGCACCGGCAAGATCACGATCAATGGCCGCGACCAGGAAGTCTATTTCGCGCGTCCGACCCTGCGTCTCGTCATCAACCAGGTGTTCGACATCGCCGAGCGCACGGGCCAGTATGACGTCGTCGCGACGGTCAAGGGCGGCGGCCTCTCCGGCCAGGCGGGCGCGGTCCGTCACGGCATCAGCCAGGCGCTGACCCGGTACGAGCCGGCGCTGCGCACGGCCGTGAAGCGCGAAGGTTTCCTGACCCGCGACCCGCGCGTTGTCGAGCGCAAGAAATACGGCAAGGCGAAGGCCCGCCGCAGCTTCCAGTTCTCGAAGCGCTAAGCCGCGTCGAAGCGTTATCGAAAAGGCGGTCCGGGTTCCGGGCCGCCTTTTTCTTTACCCCTTCCTGTCCGGGCAAACGCTGCCTATCTTTCCCGTTCTACAGCCGAAAGGACAAGGACATGGACTTCCTTAAAAGCATGCAGAGCCGGGACTGGGTGATCGCCGCCGTGGCCTTCGTCGTTGGAGCGATCATCTTTTAACGAGAGGCCGGACGGCCAAGAGACGCGGCGCGGCCCGCCGCCTTTTCGGTTGCCAGCCCCGTTCATGCCTGTAGTCTTTCCCCGGATTCAGTCTTCCAGGGAATATTCGATGCGTTTCAAACTTCCTGCCGCTATCTTGGCGGCGGCCTCCTGCGCTTCCATCGTCATCGCGCAGACGCCAGCTCAGGCCCCCGCTTTCACCGCCGACGCCTTTCGCAGCCATGTCGCCTTCCTGTCGGACGACCTGCTCGAAGGCCGCGACACGGGATCGCGCGGCCATGAAATCGCCGCGCGCTATGTCGCGACGCAGCTCGCCGGGCTGGGGGTGAAGCCGGGCAATCAGGGCAGCTGGTATCAGCAGGTTCCCTTCGGCAGCTACATGATCGAAGACGGCGCGGCGTTGAGCATCGGCGACACCCGCTATGACAATTTCAGCGAAGTGATCGTCAACGCCTCGCCGCGCGAACCTGCGCTCAGCCTGGAGGCGCCGGTCGTGTTCGCGGGTTACGGCCTCGACAGTCCCAGCCAGGGCTTCAACGATTATGCCGGATTGGACGTGAAGGGGAAGATCGTCCTCATCATCGGCGGGACGCCCAAGGGCACGCCGAGCGATCTCAACGCGCATCTGAACGGGCAGAAAGGGGTCATGGCGGCGAAGAATGGCGCGATCGGCGTGATCCAGATCGCCCGCCGGGACGAAAGCCAGCGCCGCCCCTGGGAGTCCCTCACCCGTTCCGGCCCCCACCCTTCGGTGGTCTGGAGCGAGACGGACGGCAAGCCGTATAGCAATGCGCCCGCCATCCGCTTCAGCGCGTCGATGAGCCACAAGGCGGCGGCGTTATTGTTCAAGGGTTCCGGCAAGACGTTGGAAGCCGTGCTTGATCAGGCGGACAAGGAAGGCGGCAAGCCGAAGGGCTTTGCGCTGAAGCCGAAGGTCGCCGTCCGCTCCAAGACAAGCGCCAGGACGTTCCAGAGCCCCAATGTCGTCGGCATGATCGAAGGCTCCGACCCGGTCCTCAAGAACGAATATGTCGTCCTCATGGCCCATCTCGACCATGTCGGCATTGATCCGGAACGGGAAGGCGCGGACAAGATTTTCAACGGCGCGATGGACAATGCGACCGGCGTCGCGACACTGATCGAAGCGGCGCGCGCGATGATGGCGACCAAGGACCGGCCGAAGCGTTCCATCCTGCTCGCCGCGGTGACGGCAGAGGAAAAGGGCCTTCAGGGCTCACAATATCTCGCCAAGCATCCGGTGGTCGGCGGCGGCAAGGTCGTCAGTGTCGTCAATCTCGACATGCCGATCCTCACCTATGATTTCCAGGATGTGATCGCCTTCGGCGCCGAACATTCGACCATGGGACAGACCGTCGAGAAAGCGGGTGCCAATATGGGGGTAAAGCTCATTGCCGATCCCCTGCCCGAAGAGCGGCTGTTCACCCGTTCAGACCATTATCGCTTCGTGCAGGAAGGCATTCCGTCCGTTTTCCTCATGACCGGTTTCGGCAATGGCGGCGGCGAGAAATTCCGCCATTTCCTCGCGACCGATTATCACAAGGTCAGCGACCAGATCACCTTGCCTTTCAATTGGGAAGCCGGCGCCAAATTCGCCCGCCTCAATTACGAAATCGCGCGCGAGATCGCCGACGCCCCCCAGGCGCCGCGCTGGTATGAAGGAAACTTCTTCGGAAATGCCTTCGCGCCCGGGCAGCCCCGCGCCGTGCGTCGGTAAATGACGGCCCTTCCGCCTTTACGGGCGGGAGGGCGTGTCGACGAGACGTTGGATTGGGGCGCCATATGCCCTGCGCCCTGCCCCTGCCGTTAATCTGGCATACAGGTTCCGAAGGCGAATTTCGGGCGGCCCATTAACCACATTTTCGGGCCTGTTTCGAACATCTTATCGGGGGAGGCAGCAATGCCCATGTATGTCTATTCCGCCGACGGTCACCCCGTCGGTTTCCGTTTTGGCGACTATATTCACGACATGGGGGGTGACGCTGTCGGCCGCATCCTTGGTTCCCACGTCTATCGCCTCGATGGTTCTTATGTCGGGGAATTCTTCAAGGACACCGTGGTCGACAAGCCCGCGCACAATCCGCGCAATATCGCGCCGATGCGCCGTCCGGAAACCGTCCCTTCGCCCGGCATCAGCTTCTCGCGCCGGGCCGTCGTCGATTATGGCTATCAGGATATTTTCCACCGGCTCGCCGAACCGATGGACTTGAGCGACGAATATCGGATGGCGGCCGAATAAAGCCCGGTTTTGCCGGAACCGCCTCACTGCGCGGCGCGTTTTAAACGCGCGCATCAAGAGGTGATTGAAACCCGCCGAATGGCGGCTGACGAAGGGCTTCAGCTTCCAGGCTGAAGCCCTTCGCGCGTTGGCCTCTAAACCGGGAGAGGCGCCATGATGATCGAAGAAACGAAAATGACCCTCGCTTCGGAAACCGAAGCGGTGACCGACGACACGCACGAGCTCATTTCCTCGCGCCGCGTGGAAGGAACGCCCGTTTATAACATACGCGGCGAACGGCTGGGCCACGTTCATTCCGTGATGATCGGAAAGAAAAGCGGCCAGGTCGCCTACGCGCTCCTGTCCTTTGGCGGATTCCTGGGCATCGGGGAGCATGTTCATCCCGTGCCATGGGAAATCCTGACCTATGACGTGGATCTGGACGGCTATACGGTCGACCTGACGCGCGAGCAGTTGAAGAACGCGCCGACGATGCGGCTCGACGAAAGCGACCGCCCCCGCCGCCCCGAAGAGGATCAGGAAATCTCGCAATATTATGGCACGATGAATTGGTGGGGCCTTTAAGGCCGCGTCCACTTGCATGATCTGCGCCTCTGCGCGAAGCTCATGCAATGACGATCGAACTCACCGTCCTGGCGCTCGGCTGCCTGCTCGCCGTCGTCCATATTATCTTGGCGGTGAATGCCAAGACGCGCCAGTACGGACGCGCATGGAATATGGGCGCCCGTGACGAGGAATTGCCCCCGCTCAATCCGCTGGCGGGCCGCCTCGACCGCGCGCGCGGCAATTTCCTGGAGACCTTTCCGATCGCCATCGCGGCGATATTGATCGTCACCGTGGCGGAGCGGACGAACGCCTGGACGGCCGCCGGAGCCCTCCTCTGGCTCGCCGCCCGCGCCGTCTATCTTCCGCTCTATGCCGCGGGCATTCCGAAGATCCGCACGCTTGTCTATACGATCAGCATGGCGGGCCTGGCCATGATCCTCGCCCAGGCCTTGCTTTAAAGGCAGAATTTGTCGTCCGCAGTTTCCGGGTCATAGATAATGAATGGATAGCGCTCGGCATCGCCTGACAGATGCGTGGCCTGCGTTTCATATTCGATCGCCATTTGTTCGAACATCGCCGCCGTCGGCGGGTGCAATGTCGATCGCGCCAACTTCCGACATTGATCGGCCTGGTGACGCAAATGAACGATCCGGTTCGTCTGATACTGTGTCATGCCCCGCTTTCCCGGCCTTCCCTCGTGAGGAAGGCAGATTTCAGCTAAAGGCACTTTCCCCCGCAAACCATTCAGCCAACGGCGAAAAATACTATATCCAAGGATTCTAGGCTGCGATTGCCAAAGCCAAGCACGCTTATCGCCCGGCTTATCCCGAAGGGTTGCGACGCTGCTCGATCCGTTCGGCCTGCCGTTCATAGCGGACAGCCATTTCCTCGAACATCGCCGCGGCGGGTTGCCGTTCCGAACAACCCGCGAGAAAGCGGCATTGCCGCGCCTGAAACCTCAGGTGCATCAGACGTCCCTGCATTCATCCCCCTTTGCCCATGAGCAGGCGTTCATCCTGATGTTAGGGTCTGCCGCAGCGGGGAACAGATAACATTCGGCCAAAATACCTATAACTGTGGATAGTCAGTCCGCGACGACCGGAGGGCCGCCGCCCGGCGCCTTCGCCTGACGAAGCAGCAGGAGGAGAGGCAGGGCGGCAAGCGTGATGAGCATCATCAAGTGGAAATCGTCGATATAAGCGACCATCGCCGCTTGCCGGTTGATCTCCGCGTTCAAGGCGGCGAGCGCGGTGTCGCCGCCAGTTCCCAGCCGGTCCAGCAGGGCCGGATCGACGCCTTGCAACCGGCTCTGCGTCACGCTGGACGCGATATCGGCGTGGCTCACCTGCAGATTGCGGGACAGCAAGGTCGTGACGATCGAAATGCCGACCGATCCGCCGATGCTGCGCGACAGATTGAGGAGGCTCGCCGCCGTCGTGCGGTAGCGCGCCGCGAGCGTGCCGAACGCGAGCGTGTTCAAGGGCACGAAGATCAGGCCGAGGCCCAGCCCCTGCACCACGCCGGACGTGATGACCGGCCGCGAATCCATGTCGAGCGAGAAGCCCGACATCTGCCATAGCGAAAGGGCCATGAGCCCGAAGCCGGTGAGGATCAGCACGCGCGCATCGATCTTGCCGACGAGCCGCCCGGCGATCACCATGGAGATCAAGGTGCCCACGCCGCGCGGCGCGGTAAGAAAGCCCGATTGCAGCACCGAATAACCCATCAGGCGCTGCAGAAGCGGCGGCAGCAAGGCGAGCCCCGCGAGCAGCAACACGCCCGTCACGGCCATGAAGAAGAGGCCGGTCGCAAAATTGCGGTCGGCGAACATCCTGGGGTCGAAGATCGGGTTCCTGGCCGTCAGCATATGGACGACGAACATCCAGGCGCCGCCGACGGCGATGCCGAGCTCGATCCAGATTTCCCAGCTTTCGAACCAGTCGCGCTGCTCGCCCCGGTCGAGCATCATCTGCAGGCCGCCGATGGCGAGCGCGAGCAGGGCGAAGCCGAACAGGTCGAAGCGCTTCGATACCCTGGGCGTCGCGGGGAGGTAGCGGATGAGCATGACCGTCGCGAGGACGCCGACCGGAAGGTTGACGAGAAACACCCAGCGCCAGTTGAAGCTGTCGGTCAGCCACCCGCCGAGCACCGGCCCCAGAATCGGCCCGATCATCACGCCGCCGCCGAACAGGGCCATGGCCTTGGCGTGCTTTTCGGGCGGGTTGATGTCGAAGAGGGTCGCTTGAGCGAGCGGCACGATGAACGCGCCCGCCACGCCCTGCAGCGCGCGGAACAGCACCATTTCCGGCATGTTCTGCGCGAGCGCGCACAGCACCGAAGCGGCCGTGAAGCCGATCACCGTCCACAGGAAGAGCGGTTTCCGGCCCACCTTGTCGGCCAGCCAGCCGGTGATCGGAATCGCGACGGCCGATGCGACGATATAGCTGGTCAGCACCCAGTTGATCGTTTCCGACGTCGCGCCGAGGCTGGTTTGCATATGGGGCAGCGCGACGTTGGCGATCGTCGTGTCGAGCACCTGCATCAGCGTACCCAACATCACCGCGATGGTGATGAGGATACGCTCCAGCCCCTCGGGCCTGGCGATGGCGGATGCGGGCGCGGCCATGACCTAGCGCGTGGCAACCCGCTGCGATGCCCGGCCTTCCGTATCCACCGTCACTTCCGCCGAGAGGCCCGCGATGAACGGCCGGCCCGGCGTTTCGTCGAGCGCGATGCGGACGGGCACGCGCTGCGTCACTTTCACCCAATTGCCGGTCGCATTCTGCGCGGGCAGGACGGAAAATTCCGATCCCGTCCCCGCGCCGATGCTGGCGACATGGCCCTGGACCTTGAGGCCGGGATAGGCGTCGAGCTCGATCTCGGCGGGCTGGCCGACCGTCATCTTGGCAAGGTCGGTTTCCTTGTAATTGGCCTCGACCCACGTGTCGCCGCTCCGCACGATGGTCAGCACCGGAACGCCCGCCACAACGGCATTGCCAGCCTGTAGGCGGTCGGCCTGGCTGACGAAGCCGTCGGCCGGGGCGCGGATTTCGGTGCGCTGCAGGTCGAGCAGCGCCTTTTCGCGCGCAACGCGTGCCGCTTCGACGGCGGGCTGGTTTGTAGCGCCCTCTCCGGCGAGCGCCGCACGCGCGGTCGCGGCGTCCGCCTCAGCGTTGGCAAGCCGTTCGCGCGCCTCCTGCACCGCATGCTGGGCCTCTTCATAGCGCACACGGGTGGTGAAGCCGCGCTCGAGAAGCTCGGCGTAACGGGAAAATTCCTTCTGCGTGTAGGCAAGGTTCGCCCGCGCGCCTTCGATATCGGCGCCCGTGCCCGCCGACGCGGTCTGGAGCTGGTTCACCTGCACCCGCGCCGCCGCCATCTGCGCCTCGGCCTGGGCGAGCGCGAGGCGATAGGGGCGCTGGTCGAGGACGAACAGCAGGTCGCCTTTCTTCACCCGCTGGTTCTCGCGGACATGCACCTGCGCGATCGCGCCGCCCACCTCGGCGCTCACCGACACCTTGTCCTGGGCGACATAGGCATTGTCGGTCGCGACATAGCGGCCGGACGTCAGCCAGAAATAACCGCCCACGATCGCGAGCAGCAACGGCACCGACAGCATCAGAAATGTGCGCCACGCCGGCTTTTTCGGTTTCGTGTCGGAGGGGGCCGTATCGGCCGTCATTACCGTGTCGCTCATGCCGCTTTCCGCTCTTTCAAATTGGCTCTGATCCGGGCGAGCACGTTCGCGACGGCGTCCTGCTCGGCCGGTGAAATTCCATCCAGCGCATCGGCATGGAAGGCCGCCCCGATCGCCTGCAGTTCCCGGACCACCGGCTCGGCTTTGGCGGTGAGATGGATGCGCCATGCGCGGCGATCCTCTTCATCCCTGCGGCGTTCGACGAGCCCGGCCTCTTCCAGCCGGTCGACCATGCGGCAGAGGGTGATGGGCTCTACGTCCAGAGCATCGGCAAGGTCGACCTGCCGCAACCCATCCTGCCGCCACAACCGGGCCAGAACCCGCCACTGCGCACGCGTCGCGCCGAGCGCCACCGCCCGCCGATCGAAATCCCGCCGCATCAGCCGCGCCGTTTCCGCCAGATCGAATCCCAATGTCTGCATGAAGCGCATATAATAAGTATGCTTATTATCTACAATGGCGTTGTTCCGACACTGTGCGTTGACCGGTGAGAGCCATTTGTGGCAAGCCGTCCCAGCGCTATCTCGCGGGTGTAGCTCAATGGTAGAGCAGAAGCTTCCCAAGCTTACGACGGGGGTTCGATTCCCCTCGCCCGCTCCATGGTGCTCTCGTAGACGCCCCGCTCACACACACTTTGAATTGGCTTTTTTGCCATCTTTGACGTGGGGTGTGAGCCGAGTTGTTCGTGCGCAGTTGAAGCAAGCGTAGACGGAAATCGGCTTCGAAATCCCGTCGAGCTGCCGCTCGCGCTAGAGCCCTTGGCCAAGGAGATCAGCTCTGGAGGAGGCCACTCAAGCGATGCGGAATTATTCTCAGGTTCGTTCGAGGATTCCATGAGCTTGAGCCTCTCCAATAAGGCTCAGTTCTTGCGGCGCTCAGCCGATCCACGGCAATACGGCGAATGTCACCCTTCCAAGTTGTAGCGCTGCCGCCAGTTTCGCCGGTGAGTTGATACGGAGGCGTTCAAGATTCGATGGATTGCCCGGTCCTCAGGTCCGGGAGGAGGCAGGAGGGTGGTCCACTTAATCCGGGTCACAATCTTTGCGTAACAGCTCGCAAAGAAGTTCTTGGCCTCCGGCGACCACCCTTCTCGGTAGCCATTGTCAACCTCAAGAAACTTCCTGGCGAGGAATATCACCAAGTCGGAAAGCTGGATCATGGGGTGGCGGACCGAATCCACCGGATAGCTGAACTCAACGAGCCACTTCAGTCGACGCGCCTGTGGAACGTCATAGCGCCGATATGCGGTGATCGCATCGACGCGGGCTTGGTAAGCATCCTTCTGATCCAGGATGATCATTGCTCGCACGGTTCGCCCCAGCACCTGCTTGGCATATCGTTCTATATACGTGACGAGATAGTTGAAGCCGAGCAGGTATGGCACTGAACAATCTACTACCGGATGCGCATCAGCATTCAGGTTCGCTCCCAGCTTTGCCTTATCTATCGCTACAAGGTGCAGCGGGTGCTTCCGGTCTGTGATGAGATCTAAAAGCTCGTGGATCAAACCTGCCCGCTGCTCGCGGTCATACTGTTCAAATGGGCCTTCGCCGTTCACCAAGTCCGTCGCGTGAAGCTCGAAGCCGTCGGGGAGGTCTCCGCCGAAGAATTCCGTCAAACAGCTCCTGAACCGATCAGTCGTTTCTCTCCATCCTTGATCTTTAACGGAGATGCCGCCGAGTACGAATATCGGCTGTTGGTTGTTCTGGAGATCTCCACCGGTACACCCGCTTTCGTCGAGGTAGAAAAAGTGCATCGATGCCGTCCCCCATCAAACCATTCTAAGTCATTGTCGCCTTTTTTAGTGAGCCTTCCCGCCATCATCGTCGCGCCGGGCTCACCTATGTGATAATCGCATCTCCAAACATTCACGGCCGCTCGTGCCTAGTTGGTTTAGCCTATACCCAGCTTCTGCTGGAGGTAGGCCTGCAGAATGCTACTGCTAACATCGAGCAACTTCTGTCCACCGACCTGACTCACTCGACCAACAAACGCCTTCAGTTTGCCCTTGGCACTGACGATCTGTTCGGGCGAGGAGTTGGAGTCCTCCAGCTCGTGCACTGCGGCCCTCAGCTCTGAGCGTCTTGAGCCACCCACTCGATCGATCAACTCCAGCAGCTCCCTCGGTGCCGGCCCGATATTCTGCGTGCCGTGCACCTCACTGGCCACTAAGCCGTGAACATTTTCGAAAAATTGAGGCTTATAATTGAGAGTAAGCGGCCGCTCTCTGTGGCCGCCCAGCGTGAGGAACGAACCGACCCCTAGTGTTACAGGTATCATCTGATTGACGATCTCGTGTATCGCATCGAGGTCTCCGAGAGGAACAGCGTCGACCAATTCGCCCTCCAGCTGTTGCCTAACCTTGAGAGCGACCTTCTCCCTCTCATGGCGCATGTCTGTAGCTATTCTGCGAAGCTGCCTTGTGTACCGACTTACGATGTCCGCAATTTCCGCCCGATCGGCTCCCATAGCCACCAACAAAGTTTCGGCGCCATGTGGATCCTTCAAGCAAAGGTCCATCAACTGACCGAAGGATTCCATCTGGCCGGCTATCGCTTCCTGCGAAACCTCTCCGTCTCCGAAAAACTCGTATACCGTTCCTGCTGCAGTCGCATGGGTTGATTGGCGAACCTTGATCTTAGCCGCGCTTTCTAGGTAATCGCGGAAGAGCGACAGAACTTGCTCCGTCTGCCCGGCCCAGACAGTCCCTTTCGGTACGTAGAACCGAAACAGCATATTGCTTTGGTGTTGCTGAACAAACTCAGATGCAATGATCGAGATCTCTGCGTTTCTTTCGTACGCTACGACGTTCAGATCATAACCGTTAAAGAATGCCTGAACTTGCGCTCGTTTTTCCCTATCGAGAGGCTTGAAGTACTCAGATGAAGGGGTCCAAAACTCTTCGACGTAGTCGCCGTCGTGTTCCTCAACTGAGGCACTCTCAATGCCAAAGAAGCTCTGATGAACGAAGATGAGATGGGGAAGTCGGGAGATGCGCGAAAACAGCTCGTCTCGTACGGTGATATACTCAGAGTGGCAGAGGCGCTCCATCGCCTTCCATGTAAGCTTAACTACGACGCCAAATAGGTCTTCCTCATCGATAATGCGGACGATGTCGCTCCAATTGGATGGGCGAGACTCGAGCATCTTTTTGAAATAGTTAATTTGTGCAACCGCCAACCGGCTGGTGGCTGCATCGGGGTTAGCCTCACCTATGAAAAGGAAGGACTTGTCAGAGGTATCTTCGACCATCTCAGTCGGCATCCCGGTGATCCTGCGGGTCTAATTGACTACGTAGCGCCTAAATAACTTACACGCTTCTGGCGGATCGCCTTGTTTTAGCTACGTAGGATCCCCAAACCGAACGAGCAGCATCGATGGCCCCATCACAAGCGCGGTTCCGCTCTAAATAGGCGCGAAGCTGGGCCCAACTCTCTACGTCCGGCAGATTAGGATCGAGCTTAGCATCCCGAACGAAGTCGCCTTGAGGATTGCCCCTCGCCTGTCTGTTCGAGATGTAATCACGGAAAGACATTGCACGTACTCCTAAACGGACAGGGGCCGATGGGCTACGCCAAACTTTTTCTCAGCCTGAAGTACCAGCTTCTCATTGTCCCCCAACCGCTCTTCCCAAGATCTTATGTCGCCTATAACCGCACTGCGACGCGCATCCTCAAGACCCTTGGCGGCCTCTGATCGCATTCGGTAAACGCTTGCGAGAAAATCGCCTGCTGTTGGCATCCCCATGAGAGCACCTCCCCAACCCGTGTACACCACGCGCAGGGTCCATGCGACGGATGGGCACATCAATTCTGTGGATAAGTCGGACCCTTTGTGCAGTCAGTATTTCACGCATCTTTCGCTTAACATCGCGTGTAGGCGAGCTTACATCCCGAGCCTCCATGAGTATGATAACGGCGGATCGGGTTCGCCCGCTCCACTTCCACCCTCCGCAGCGTTCATTCTGGTGAAACGGTTGAGTCTCTATCTCGACGGGCATCTTTCAGCGGGGTTGCGCGTTGCAGCGGCGGAACGAAACGGGAGAATATGATGCGCTTCATTGCCCAGGCGGCGGTCATCCTTTTCCTTGCCGCCTGCGCTCCCCTGCCGGTGCCGTCCGCTTGGACGATCCAGACTTCGGCGACGGCGGGTACCGCGCTTGTCTATCAAGAGGGCGAAAGCGTTTCCGTCCGCTTCGCCTGCCGCCGCAATCCGGTGGATTTCTACGTACAGCCGGGAGACTTTTCGGCCGTTGCGGGCGATCCCCCGCTGATCCTGCGCAGCGGCGCGGCGAGCGTCAGCTTGCAGACCCGCGCGATCCCCGGCGGACCTGACATCGTCGAGGGGACGGCGCCCATGTCGGCGGGGGTCGTCGCGCTGATGGAAAGTCCAGAACCGCTGACGCTGTCTTATGGCACGCAGGATCGCACGCTGCCGGCAAGCGATGCGGGCCTCCGCGCCCGCTTTGTCGCGGCGTGCCGACAAGCGCGCTGATTGCCCCGGTGCATTCGCTCCTCTAGGGCCGGGTCATGACTCTTGGCGGTATTAGCGCGGCCTATGCGGACGTGAAGGTTTTCATCGAGCATTATACCGGCCTGGAGCGCGATGCGCTTCACATCCATCTCGCCATCCTTCTCTACCTTTGCGCGATGTTCGTGTTCCGGCAGACGCGGCGGAGCCGGATACCCTGGCTGGTCGTCCTCGCCTTCGAGATATTGAACGAATTGTTCGACCTGCGTTGGCAGCAGATACAAGGTACGTCGCTGGCGTGGCACGAAAGCCTGAAAGACCTGTGGAACACGATGCTGTGGCCCACGGCGCTTCTCTTTATCGGACGCTATACGACCCTGTTCGGGCATCGCGCGGGGAAGAGTGAAGGCCCCTAGATCGCGCCGTCGACAATCTCGCGCCCATTGCCGGTCAACGCGTCGATCAGCGTCTCGATACAGGCATTCAGCGCGTCGGGCTCCGTGCTGCGCACGACGAAATTCGCCCCCACCCGTCCTTCCTTGAAAAAGGGGTAGGAGCCGATCTGGCATTCGCGATGCGCCTTTTCAGTAGCCGCGAGCAGATCCGCCACTTCGCTTTCCGCCACCCAGCAGCCGACGGTGCGCGACAGGAGCGGTTTTCCGCCCTCCAGCGTCCCCGACAGTGCTTCGAGCATCAGCGTCGTGATGTGCGGCACCCCGGCAAGGATGAAGATGTTGCCGATACGGATGCCGGGCGCGCCGGACATGCGATTCTCGATCAAATCCGCGCCTTCGGGCACCCGTGCCATCCGGAGCCGCGCTTCGGTGATGCCGCCCCGGCTTTCATAATAAGCCTCGAGGATCGCACGCGCCTTCGGATGGACGACGACCGGGACGCCGAGTGCCGCCGCGATCGCGTCGACCGTGATGTCGTCATGGGTCGGGCCGATGCCGCCGGTGGTGAACAGATAATCATATGCCGCGCGCAGGGCGTTCACCGCTTCGACGATCCGCGCCTCCACATCAGGCACGATCCGCACTTCGGCCAGGCGAATGCCCTGCAGGTTCAGCCATGAAGCGATTTGCGCGACATTCTTATCCTGCGTGCGCCCGGACAAGATTTCGTCACCGATGATGACGAGTCCCGCCGTCCAGATCCGTTCCGTATCCATGCGGCATCTTTAGCGGCGGAGGGAGCGCGGCGCCATCGCTTCATTGCCGTTAACGGCCGCCATCGCTATATCCCGGTCCATGAACGATATCCTGGAAATCGACGACGCCGTCATCGGCCATAGCGGCCAGATCAAGCTGCATGGGCCGAAGGGCTTCGAAGGCATGCGCGCGGCGGGGCGGCTCGCGGCGGAAATCCTGGACGAGCTCACCAAGCATGTCGTGCCCGGCATCACCACGCAGGAAATCGACGACATCGTCCATCGCATGACGCGCGACGGCGGCGGCTATCCCGCGACGCTCGGCTATCGCGGCTATACGAAGAGCTGCTGCACCTCGATCAACCATGTCGTCTGCCACGGCATTCCGGGCGACCGGGCGCTGAAAGACGGGGACATCGTCAATATCGACGTCACCCCGATCCTCGACGGTTGGCATGGCGATACCAGCCGCATGTATTTCGTCGGCGACAATGTCCCGATCAAAGCGAAGCGCCTCGTCGACGTAACCTATGAAGCGATGATGCGCGGCATCGCGATGGCGAAGCCCGGCAACCGCCTGGGCGACATCAGCCATGCCATCCAAAGCTACGCGGAAAGTTTCCGCTACGGCGTCGTCCACGAATTTTGCGGCCACGGCCTCGGCCGCGAATTCCACAGCGCGCCCGAAGTCGTCCATGTCGGCAAGCCCGGCACTGGGCCGGAATTGAAGCCCGGCATGTTCTTCACGATCGAACCGATGGTGAATATCGGCAAGGCGGCGTGCAAGGTGCTGGACGACGGCTGGACGGCGGTGACGCGCGACCGCTCGCTCTCCGCCCAGTTCGAACATTCGGTCGGCATCACCGAGGACGGCTGCGAAATCTTCACGAAAAGCCCGCGCGGCCTCGATAAACCGCCTTACGCCTGACCCTTCGCATTGCGGCAGGGAACGGCTATGGTCGACCCTCGTCAAAGGGGGGAGGTTGCGCATGATCGAAAAACTGCTCCTGAAACTACGTGCCCGCGACACCATCTCGGCTGAGGAAGAGCGTGCCTTGGAAGATGCGGTCAGCGAGGTCAGGGAGATACCCGACAACAAGACGATCGTTTCACCGGGTGAAGAACTGGCCGTTTCGACCCTCCTGCTCGACGGCTTTCTCGCCCGCTACAAGGATCTGCGCGACGGGCAGCGGCAGATCACCGAGCTTCACGTTCCGGGCGATTTCGCCGATCTCCACAGCTTCACCCTGAAGCGGCTCGATCATAATGTCGGCACCTTGACCCCCTGCAAGATCGCTCTCGTTCCCCACGAACGGCTGGAGAGGATTACCGAAGCCTTTCCCCATCTCACGCGTCTTCTGTGGTTTTCGACCAATCTCGATGCCGCGATCCACCGGGAGTGGGAGGTGTCGCTCGGCCGCCGTTCCGCCTTCGCGCGCGTGGCCCACCTGTTCTGCGAGCTGTATCATCGCCTTAGCATCGTCGGCCTGACCGATGGGTTATCCTACGATTTCGCGCTGACCCAGACGGATGTGTCCGAATGCCTCGGCCTGACCGCCGTCCACGTGAACCGCACCTTGCGGGAACTTCGGGAATCCGATTTGCTGGAATTTCGCGGGCGGAAGGTCGTCATTTCCAACCTCGCGGCCTTGCAAGCCGCGGCGGAGTTCGATGCAGACTATCTCTACCTCGACTCCCGCCCGCGCTGAATTCAGCCGATCGCCATCGTGAGGCACCGTATCACGGCGGCTTCTTGGCGCCCTGCCCTGCCCCCGCTATCGTCACGCTGCACCGCAACCAGGGGATTCGCGTGAAGAAGATCGAAGCGATCATCAAGCCGTTCAAGCTGGACGAGGTGAAGGAGGCGCTGCACGATATCGGCGTGTCCGGAATGACGGTGCTCGAAGCAAAGGGCTTCGGGCGCCAGAAAGGCCATACCGAGCTCTATCGCGGCGCCGAATATGTCGTGGATTTCCTGCCCAAGGTGAAGCTGGAGGTGGTCGTCGACGACGCTCTCGCCGACCGCGTGGTCGAGGCGATCGAGACTGCCGCCCGCACCGGCCGGATCGGCGACGGCAAGATCTTCGTCTCCCATGTCGAACAGGCGGTCCGCATCCGCACCGGGGAGCGCGGCCCGGACGCGATTTGACGCTAGCGCATGGATGATCCCCGCCTCGCCCAGATGCACCCGGACGAGCTGCGCGCCGCCATGCGCACGCTTGGCTACAAGACGCAGAACGATCTCGCCAACGCGATCGGGGTCAGCCGCTCCGCCGTCAGCCTGTGGCTGGAGGGCAAGGTCGGCGTGCCGCGCCCGGTCGCCATGCTCCTGCGCATGCTGATCGCCGCCCAGCGCCGCGTCTACTGACCGGCGTGAAATATTCACCGGCCGCTGGAGCGGCTTTTCCCACGCCGTTAGAAAGCCCCGGCGCGGCCGAGTCCGGCGGCGATTCCATCGAGCGAGGGCAGACGACATGGCGAACGACGCGGGCAAAATCCTGGACATGATCAAGGATCAGGAAATCGAATGGGTCGACCTTCGATTTACCGATCCCAAGGGGAAGTGGCAGCACCTCACCATGTGCGCGGGTGTGGTCGATGAGGATCAGCTGACCGACGGCTTCATGTTCGACGGCTCCTCCATCGCGGGATGGAAGGCGATCAACGAAAGCGACATGATCCTGAAGCCGGACCTCGACGCCGTCTATGTCGATCCGTTCAGCGCGACGCCGATGCTGATCCTCGTCTGCGACATCGTCGATCCGGGCACCGGCGAACTTTACGCCCGCGATCCGCGCTCGACCGCCAAGCGCGCCGAGGCTTACCTCAAGACCACCGGCATCGGCGACACCGTCTATGTCGGCCCGGAAGCCGAATTCTTCATGTTCGACGACGTGCGGTTCGAGGACGGCTACAACACCTCCTATTTCAAGATCGACGATATCGAGCTGCCGACCAATTCGGGCCGCGAATATGAAGGCGGCAACCTCGCCCATCGCCCGCGCGCCAAGGGCGGCTATTTCCCGGTCGCGCCGGTCGACAGCGCCGGCGACATTCGCGGCGAGATGGTCTCGACCATGCTCGAAATGGGCCTGCCCATGGACAAGCATCATCACGAAGTCGCCGCCGCGCAGCACGAGCTCGGCCTCACCTACGGCACGCTCGTCGAAACCGCCGACCGCATGCAGGTCTACAAATATGTCGTGCACCAGGTCGCCCACGCCTATGGCAAGACCGCGACCTTCATGCCCAAGCCCATCGCGCAGGATAACGGATCGGGCATGCACACCCACATTTCGATCTGGAACGGCGGCAAGCCGCTCTTCGCGGGCAATGGCTATGCGGGCCTTTCGGAAACCGCGCTCTTCTTCATCGGCGGCGTCATCAAGCACGCCAAGGCCCTCAACGCCTTCACCAACCCGACGACGAACAGCTACAAGCGCCTGGTCCCCGGCTTCGAGGCGCCGGTGCTGCTCGCTTACTCCTCGCGCAACCGCTCGGCCTCATGCCGCATTCCCTACGGCACGGGCGAGAAGGCGAAGCGCGTCGAATTTCGCTTCCCGGACGCGCTCGCCAACCCCTATCTCTGCTATGCGGCGATCATGATGGCGGGCCTCGACGGCATCCAGAACCGCATCCATCCGGGCGACCCGATGGACAAGAATCTCTACGATCTGCCGCCGCAGGAATTGGTGGACGTTCCGACCGTCTGCGGATCGCTCCGCGAGGCGCTCGTGTCCCTCCAGAACGACCGCGCCTTCCTCACCCGCGGCGACGTGTTCAGCGACGATCAGATCGACGCCTATATCGACCTCAAATGGGAAGAAGTGCTGCGCTGGGAAACCACGCCGAGCCCGGTCGAATACGACATGTATTATTCGAGCTGATCCGCCTGAATCACAGAAAAGGCTTCGCCAGTTTTGCCAGCGAAGCCTTTTCTTTGTAAGCCGCGTTGCCTTAATCTAGGGGCTTCATGACCCACTTGATCGTGGTGGTTGTGGACGCGCTTTCTTCCTTGCCCTCTTGCTTGGTGGCGCGCACGATTTCTACGGGTTTACCCTCACTCGTCGTCCAAGTGCCGGTTGCCGATCCGCCTGCACCACTAACCTTAGCCCCTACGACCGAAAATTTCGTAAGCGAGGACCATGTGAATGGCTGCACCCTGATCTTCCTTGGTTCGCCGGTCGACGCCTCTTCGGCATCGATTTGAAATACACTTGTCCCTAAATCCACGTCCGCCGTTTTCGCCTTGTTGTCGACGGTGATCAGGAACGAGCATTTCTCGTCATCTTCGACCGAGAGATTTTTCTCGCCAGTCACGGAATAATCGGTGGTGAAGGAGCCACTTTCACCTTCGCCGGCATCGACGGCGACGAATTTCTTGCCCCGATCCGCGACAGTGATTTTCCCCGTACAATCTTCGGACCCCCAAGTGTCCTTATCACCCTGGAAGCTGTCATTCTTACCCCATTGTTCTTCAGGGATGTCAGGTATCTTTATGGTGCCGCTCAAACGTTTCGCCACTTCCGCCTGACATGCTTTCATCGCTCTCTCGCTCCCGCGAGATTCGCAGGCCTGCATTTGAGCGACAAGGTTCATTTCAGCAGCGCCCGGCTTATAGTCGGAAGGGTCGAAAGTCGGCGCTACCCCGTCATAGCTCGCAGTATCCTTGGCTAGGAATTTCAGCCGTGCCCGCCCGGTGAAAATCCGGCTTTTGTCTATGTCTTCCGTGCTGCCGTCCCTGATCCGGGAGCTATAATTGCCTGTAATCTCAACGGAAAAGTCGACGACGGCATAACGGTCCTGAGCGACGGCAAGACCGCTGGCGAACAGTGACGTAAGACCGGCACACAGAAATTTCATATCATGCCCCTCCATTCAAGCGTCGGCTCCATGGGATCCGAGCAGTTGTATTTGCAAAGCTAGACTGGGCCAGGAGGGGCCTCAATATCCTGCCGCCGCCTTCGTCGAAGCAACGGCTTATCTTCGTCGACTTTAGGCTTGGACCTCGTGCGACTTTGACGAAAGCTGCAACTCTTAGGTTACTGGCAGGGAGCGGCGCATGAAGATCGGCTTTTTAATCACAGCGGGATTGGCCATGGTCGCAACGGTCGCGCAGGCACAGCAGGCGACTTATTGGATGACCGCGGAAACCGGCAGCGGCATGAACCTGCAGCCGGGCCTCGCGGGTCTTGGGAAAAAGCAGCAGGACTATACGCGCAACCTCCGCCTCCACCTCGGCTCCTCGCGCAGCGCGGCGGCGGATGCGAAGGCGGAACATATTCCTCCCGCCGATCTCGGCGCCGGCCCCGCCTTGCCCCTGAAGCTGGTCAAGGATGACGGCGGCAGAGAGAAAGGCATCGTTTCCTGGGAGGATTTGGACATCAAGGGAAGGATGCTGATTTATTGGGGATGCGGCAATAATGTCCGCGCCAATCAGCCGGCGATCATCGATTTTTCGAAGGCCAAGCAGGCGGGAGCGAAAATCATACCCGCATCGATCCTTCAATTCAGCCAGCCGCCTTTGCCTTCGGCCAAGAAGAATGCCAGCTATTCGAATTGGCCCAATGAAAAGTCCAGCAAACCGATCCCGGCGCAAGGCTCGCTGGCGGGCGACCATGTCGTGCGCGGCGCCTACACCCCGGACATCAGCTTCAGCCTCAGCCAGAATCAGGATTTCCTGGCGCCGGTCGTGCTGACGAGTTCGACATCCCCGGCCGCGGATGGAACGATTCAGCTTGCCTGGAATCCGGTGGTCAATGCCAAGGGCTATTTCGCCATGGCCCAAAGCTCGGCTGCCAATGGCGACATGGTCTATTGGAGCTCCAGCGAAGTGCCGACAATGGGCGCGCCGGATTTCATGCAGGCGTCGGAAATCAATCGCCTTCTCCAGAAAAAGGCGCTGCTGGGCCAAACCCAGACCCAGTGCACGATACCGGCCGAGGTCGCCAAGCATCTGTCGGGCGCGATGCTGAACATCAGCGCTTTCGGTCCTGAAGCGAGCTTTTCGCATCCGCCCAAGCCCGCCAATGCCAAAGCCGACTGGCGGCCCGAATGGACGGCGCACCTCCTTACCAAGGCGTCCTATTTCAGCGCGATGGGCATGGAGGCGAAGCTTGCCGGTCGAGGCCGGGATGACGATGCCGGCGCTGAAGGGGATGAGGAAGAAACCGAAACGCCGGAGCAGGCCAAGAAGAGCTTGCTCAAGAAAGGCGTTGGCGGCCTGCTGAAGAAAGTCTTCTGACAGGAAGAGCCCGGCCGGACGCACGCCGGGCTCGCTGCCGCATCGGCTCAAAGCTGCGTGGGGGGCACTCGTTCTCGCCCCCCAGGCCCGTCGATGGACGTTGGGCATGGCATCCTGGCGCGGTTTCCGGCTGGAACCCGCTCCTTGCAGGCTGGTTTCTTGGGCCTTGGCCCTTGCTCATCGGGACGGCTCCTCATGAAGATTGCGCGCATCGAGACTTTTTATGTTCCGCCTCGTTGGCTGTTCGTCCGTGTCGAGGCGGATGACGGCACGGCCGGCTGGGGCGAAGCGAGCCTTGAGGGTTATGCGGAGGCCGTGGCCGGTGCGTTCGAGGCCTTGCGGGACCGGTTCATCGGTCAGGATCCGCGGCGGATCGAGGACATTTGGCAAGTGGCGTATCGCGGCGGCTTCTATCGCGGCGGGCCGGTCTTGATGTCGGCGCTCGCCGGGCTCGATCAGGCCTTGTGGGACTTGAAGGGGCGGCATTACGGCATCCCTGCCTGGGAGATGCTCGGCGGCAAGGTCCGCGACCGGGTGCGCGCTTATGCCTGGATCGGCGGCGACCGGCCGGACGACATTGCCGGCGCCGCCAGGGCGCGGCGGGAACAGGGCTTCTCGGCGGTCAAGATGAACGCGACCGCCGAGCTCGACTTTCTCGGCGCGCCCGCGCTCTTGGGCGAGGTCGCCGACCGCGTCCGGGCCGCGCAAGGCGAGGGAATGGACGTCGGGCTCGACTTTCACGGCCGCGTCCACAAGCCGATGGCGAAGCAACTCGCCAAGATGCTGGAGCCGCTCGGCCTCCTCTTCATCGAAGAACCCCTGCTCTCGGAACATCCGGAAGGCCTCGTCCAGATCGCGACCCTCGTCAGCACGCCCATCGCGCTTGGCGAGCGCCTCTATTCGCGCTGGGACTTCAAGCCCTTCCTGGCGTCGGGCGCCGTCGACATCATCCAGCCGGACTTGAGCCATGCCGGGGGCCTCAGCGAATGCCGCAGGATCGCGGCGATGGCCGAAGCCTATGACGTCGCCGTGGCGCCGCACTGCCCGCTCGGACCGCTGGCGCTCGCCGCCTGTCTTCAGCTCGCCGCGACCAGCCCCAATGTCGTGCTTCAGGAAATGTCGCTCGGCATCCACTACAATGCCGGCTACGACCTGCTGAGCTTCGTCAAGGAGCCCGCCGTGCTGACCCCGGTCGAGGGCCACCTCCCCATCCCGGAAGGGCCGGGGCTCGGCGTCGACATCGACGAAGACGCCGTCCGCGAAGCCCACCAAAATCCCCACCGCTGGCGCAACCCGGTCTGGCGGCATTCGGACGGAAGTTTCGCTGAATGGTGAGCGTCAACCACTCGTCGCATTTTGGCCGACCGGTCGATCTATTAATCTGTGATTTAAGACAATTATGACATAAATCCTGTCCCAGCTTCCGGGGGTTGGAAGCGATAGGGTGGGTTTAGCGATATGACTGAACGGTGGACTCCGGATGCGGCGCATGCATGGTTCAATGCGCAGCCTTGGCTCGTAGGATGCAATTTCACACCCTCCTACGCGATCAACCAGCTTGAAATGTGGCAGCCCGACAGCTTCGATCTGGGCGCGATCGAAGCGGAGCTGAAACTGGCCGCGTCGATCGGCATGAATGCGGTCCGCGTCTATCTCCATGATCTGTTGTGGATTCAGGATGCGCCGGGCTTCCTCGACCGCGTCGACGCCTTCCTCGCGAAGGCGGACGAATATGGCATCAGAACCATGCTCGTCCTGTTCGATTCCTGCTGGCATCCCGAACCCGCGCTCGGGCCCCAGCCCGCCCCGCGCGAAGGGGTGCACAATTCCGGTTGGGTGCAGTCGCCCGGCATGCCGGTATTGGCCGATCCCGGCGCACATGGACGGCTCGAAGATTATGTGAAAGGCGTAGTCGCCCGGTTCGCAAAGGACGAACGCGTCCTGTCCTGGGATATTTGGAACGAGCCGGACAATGGGCCTGAGGTCGCCTTGTGCGATCCGCGCCAGCTGAAGGCGAAGGCCGATCTCGTCGTGCCGCTGCTGGTGAACGCCTTCCTCTGGGCCCGAGAGATGGCCCCGATCCAGCCGCTTACCAGCGGCATCTGGCTCGGCGACTGGTCGGCACCGGATCTGCTGAGCCCGATCCAGCAGGCGCAGACCGGCAATTCCGACGTCATCTCCTTCCACAATTACGGCACCGCACAGGATTTCGTGACGCGCGTCAAATGGCTGAAGGCGATGGGCCGTCCGCTGATGTGCACCGAATTCATGGCGCGGCCCGCGGGCAGCACCTTCCAGGAAATCCTGCCGCCCGCCAAGGAGCATGGCGTCGGCGCCTTCTGCTGGGGCCTCGTGCGCGGCAAGACGCAGACTCACCTGCCCTGGGATAAATGGGAACCGCCCGCGCCTGTCGCGAACGACGTCTGGTTCCACGACATTTTCGACGAACACGGCAATCCGCACGATCCCGCCGAGGTCGAATTCCTGCGCCTCCTCAACGCGATAGACGACAAGATGTCGGCTTGAGGAAAGCGGGTGAGCGGGCCTGGAAAATCCGGGCCCCTCACCAGCGATGCTTGCATCACCTCAGGACATTGCCCTCGATCGCTTTCAAGACCGCCCTCGTCCTGTCGCGGGCGTCCAGCTTGATGAGGATATTGGACACGTGGTTCTTGATCGTGCCTTCCGCGAGATCGAGGGCCTCGGCGATTTCGCGATTGCTGTAACCGCCCATCATGAGCCGGAGCACTTCGCGCTCACGGCCGGTGAGAGAGAATGAGGATTGCTGGCCCCCTTCGCTTTGAGCGGCATTGGCGAGCAGCCGGTGGCTCAAGGCGGGGTGGAAGGCGGTGCCGCCATTCGCCAGGGCGCGGATCGCGCCCGCGAGATCGTCGAGCGATACGTCCTTCATCATGTAACCCTTGGCCCCGGCCCGGATCGCGGCGAGGGCGGCTTCCCCGTCGTCGAAGGTCGTGAGGATGAGCGTCGGCGGCAGGCAATTCCAACGTTTCAGTGTTTCCAGCACGCCGATGCCGTCAAGGCCCGGCATGCGAATATCGAGGAGCACCACGTCGGGCGCCGCCTTGCGGATCAGGCCGAGCGCCGTCTCCCCATCCTCGGCGAGGCCGATCACCTCTACGTCCGGGACGAGGGCGAGGAGTTGCTGGATACCCTGGCGGACCAGCGTCTGATCGTCGACGATGACAACGCGGATCACGCTGCGTTGACGCCTTTCGCGGGAAGCCATGCTTCGATAACGAAGCCTGGGCCCGTGCCGGATGTGACCTTCATGCCGCCGCCCTGGGCCTCAAGCCGCTCGCGCATGCCATGAAGGCCGTTGCCGAACGCCGGGGCCGAAATCGTGCCGCGGCCATCGTCGCGCGCGATGAGGCACACGCCTTTTCCGTCCCATCGCAGCTCCAGCCACAGATTTTCCGCATCGGCATGGCGGGCGGCGTTGGTGATCGCTTCCTGGGCGCAGCGGAGGATGACATGGGCGTGAGACGCGGCATGGCTTTCCAGCTCCTCGGGGAAGTCGACATGGATGCGCGGCCTGGGAATGCCGTGCGCCAGTTGAGCGAGTGCGGCGCGAAGGCCGGTTACTTCCGTTTCGCGAAGCGTGCCCACGACGTCCCGGACGCGGCCGAGAAGCGCCCGCGACAAATCCTTTGCCGAACGTACTTTCTGCAGCCCGTCGCCTTCCGGAAGAATATGGCTCGCCACTTCGAGCTGGAGCGCGAGCGCGGTAAGCTCATGCCCCCAAGCGTCATGCAGCTCGCGCGAGATGCGGGTGCGTTCGGCAATGCGGGCATTTTCCGCGAGCAAGGCCTGCATCGCGCGGAGTTCGGCATTGGCGGCCGCGAGCTTATGCCCCGCCTCCGCTTCCCGCCGCATCGCGCTGGCGGCGAATACCGCGAACAGGGAAAGGCCGGAACACAGGCCGAGCGTCAGGGAATATTCGGCGCAAATCCAGGCGCGCCAGACGAACAGGAACGTCAGCGCCTGCGCGACAGCGAGGCCGACGGCGCGATTGGCGGAGGTCAGGGTGGCGACCTGCCACGATGTGATCACCATCAAGCCCGCCGATATCGCGCTGGCGTCCGTCACCGCCATGACCAAAGCGGCGCCGAATTGGATGGCAACCAGCGTCCAGGAGCGGAAGCGCGACGGCGGCAGATGCGCCCAAAGCAGAAGCGACGCTCCAAAAGCCAGGAAGGCCATCGTCCACCAGGGCGACGGCCCCGTTTCGGTCGCGAAATTCGGGCGCAGCACTTCGCGCAGGTCCGGCCACCCGACGATCATCCAGATGAGAAAAGCCGTGGCCAGGAACCAGTTGCGGTGGCGCGGAAGGACGAGTTCCATCCCGCCTTCATGCCACAGGGGCAGGCCATGCGCCACCTGCCGAAAGTCATGGGTTCGCACCCATGCTGTTCGGCACTCACTCTACAGCGCCGCCTGCCGCCATAACGCCCTTGTTTTGGGGTTGGGGAATATAGCGTGCACATTCCATCGAAGATTTTGCTGAAATCCGCCTTGCTGGCGTCCCTGTTCGCCGGAGCGAGCGGGCCGGCGCTCGCCCAGCGGGCGGGCGAAAATGCGGTCAAGCAGGCGCAAGACGCCTTCGGCTTTTCCGTCGGGGGCGAGACTGTCGGGATTTATTCGATGGATAATGTGCGCGGGTTCAGCCCCGCGACGGCGGGCAACATCCGCATCGAAGGCCTCTATGCCGACCGCCAAGGCTATCATAGCGGCCGGATCATCCGCAGCACCAGCGTCAAGGTCGGCCTCAATACGCTCGGCTACCTTTTCCCAGCACCCTCCGGCATTGCCGACTTCGCGCTGCGCGCACCGGCGGAGACCACGCTGAGCGTCGTCGGCGGGCTTGGGGATTACGCCTCGCCGTTCGTCGACATCGACGGCGGCCTGGCATCGCCGGACGGCACTTTTCGCATCGCGGCCGGGGTGAGCATCCATCCGGAGGACAATTCGTTCCGGGGCCATACCAGCCGTTATTGGAATGCGGGCGCCGTGCCCCGCTGGCAGGTCAGCGACGATATCGTCCTGACCGCTTTTTTCGACCGGGAAAAAGGCGGCAACGACGGGGCCAGCCCCATCTTCTTCGCGGGCGGTCCTTACCTGCCGCCGCGGATCAAGCGCAGGTTGTTCGTCGGCCAATCCTGGAGCGACTATCGCTTTCACACGGAAAATGAGGGGCTGATCGGCGAAGCGGCCCTTGGGGACGGATGGACCTTGAAAGCCGGGGCGTTTCATTCCGTTTTCAATCCCAAGCGCAATGCCTATGACATGGTGAGGGACATTCAGCCGGACGGGGCCGCCCAACGCGCCATCTTGCTGACCCCTGAGCAGCGTTTTGCTTCCACGTCGGGAGACGTGCAGCTTCAGCATTCCTGGACGGCGGGCCGCGCCCGGCACACGCTCACCGCGAGCGTTCGCGGCCGCGACTATCGGGCGCGCAATGGCGGCGAAACGCTGGTGCCGCTCGGTCCCTATCAAATGAACGATCCGGTCGATTTCCCGGAGCCCGACATAGAGGTCGAGCCGGCGCCGAACCGCGATCGCGTCCGGCAACGGACGGGGGGCCTCACATATCGCCTTGAATGGGCGGGGGCGTTGGACATCGGCCTCGGCCTTCAGAAAACCGATTACCGGAAGATTGTCAGGCCCGGAAACGGCGCGGAACGCTCGAACCATTCGGCGCCCTGGCTTTACAACGCGACCGCGGCCTGGCGGATAAAGCCTTCCTTCATCGTCTATTCAAGCTATGCGCGCGGGCTGGAGGAAAGCGGGGCCGCGCCCGGGAACGCCGTCAACGCCGGTGAAGTGCTCCCCGCCATACAGACCAAGCAAGCCGAGATCGGCCTGCGCACCGGCATCGGCCCTTTCACCCTGACGTCCGCCGCCTTCGACATCAGCCGCCCTTATGCGGCCGTGGATGCGGACGACGTCTTTCGGCTGGTCGGCAAGGTCAGGCACCGCGGCGTCGAAGCATCCTTGGCCGGTCAACCGGCACAAGGCCTTTTTCTCCTCGGCGGCCTGCTGCTGATCGATCAGCGCGTGACGGGAGAGGAAGTCGATGCGGGTCTGCGCGGAAAGCGGCCGATCGGCGCCATGCCGATCTCGTTTCAAGGGAGCGCCGATTATGCCCTGCCCTTCCTCCCCGGCGTTTCCGTGGACGCATCGATCAACGTCAACGGCAAGCGGACCTCCCGCCGCGACAATCTGGCCGATGTCCCGGCAAGAACCCTCGTCGGCATGGGCGCGCGATACCGCTTCACGGCGGGGGGACAGCCGGTTACGTTGCGGGGCAGTATTGCCAATCTGTTCGATACTTACGGCCTCACCGTCGTCGGATCGGGCAATTATCATGAAATAGCGGGCCGTCGCTGGCGGCTCACCTTGTCGACCGACTTTTGATCTATTGGGGGGATGACGATGCAGAAAAAATCTATCCTGGTTGTCGCGGCGCTCCTTGGCGGATTTGCGGCAGCCGCTCCGGCCCATGCCAAACGCAGCGAGGCCAGTGTCGTCATGCCGTGCAAGCCGGAGCAGCGGCGCCACCTGGAACAGGCCGGCTATGCGAGCGCCGTCATTTCAAGGGGCATGCTCTATGTATCCGGCGTCGCCTCGATGCAGAGACAAGGAGAAGCCGATTTCCAGCCGGCCTTCACCCGCATCTTCGAATCGATCGGCAGGACGCTCGCCAGCGTCGGCGCGACCTGGGACGATGTGGTGGATGTCACGAGCTATCATACCGACATCGACGCCCAGATGGAGCAATTCGGCAAGGTGAGCGCCCAATATCTAAAGGCCCCCTTCCCGACATCCACGGTCGTCGGCGTCAACCGGCTGATCGTGCCCCAGGCAATCGCGGAATTGAAGGTCGTCGCCGAATTGCCGGACGGCGCGAAGCAAGTGTGCCCGTGACGTCTTAGCCGCATGCTGGAAATGCGAAAAGCACCCGGGCAATCGGAAAATAAGCGCGATGCTATCGGGCAAGGTGGCGGAGAGGGAGGGATTCGAACCCTCGATACAGTTGCCCGTATGCCGCATTTCGAGTGCGGTGCTTTCGACCACTCAGCCACCTCTCCGCAGAGACCAGGGGCGCGGGAGCATGGCTCCGGCGCGGCTGACAGGGGGCGGCCTCTAACGGATGGAAACGGGCTTGCCAAGCGTTCAGCTTGCGGAAATGGCCGCAATTCCTAAATCGGGCTTATGAACAGGCCCGATTCCTTCTTCATCGACATCGAAGCCGCCATGAAGGCGCCGCCCGTCGCGCACGCCCGCTTCGCGATCGGCGCGGTGGTGCAGCACAAGCGCTTCGGCTTTCGCGGCGTGATTTTCGACGTCGATCCCGTCTTCGCCAACAGCGAGGAATGGTATCAGGCGATTCCGGAGGAATTGCGCCCTCCCAAGAACCAGCCTTTCTACCATCTCCTCGCCGACAATGGCGACGGCAGCTACGTCGCTTATGTCAGCCAGCAGAATCTGGTGGAAGACGATAGCGACGAACCGGTCGAACATCCCGCCATCCCGGGCATGTTCGAAGGCTATGAGGGCGGGCGCTACCGCCTGCGGCCGGAGCATCGGCACTGAACTTCTTCAGGCCGCGCCTTGGCGTCACGAGATTCCGGCTTTCGCCGGAATGACGGGGAAGAGAGTGGCGAGACAGACGGTTGACAGCCTCACCCCTGTCTAGTAGCAGCCCGGCTTTCCGCGGGGCCTCTCGGCTCCAAGCCCTGTCTCGCGGGTTTAGCTTTAAGGTAATTGGAAAAAGCCCATGTTCGCTATCGTGCGCACGGGCGGCAAGCAATATCGCGTCGCCGCCGGAGACAAGATCGCCGTTGAAAAGCTCGCAGGCAATGCGGGCGACACCATTTCCTTGGGCGACGTGCTGCTCGCCGGCGAAGGTTCGGAGCTGAAGGCGACCGACGGCCTCACCGTCTCCGCCGAGATCATCGCGCAGGCGAAGGGCGAGAAGGTCATCGTCTTCAAGAAGCGCCGCCGCCACAATTACCGCCGCAAGAACGGCCATCGCCAGCAATATACGATCCTGCGCATCACCGCGATCGGCGGCGAGAAGGCGCAAGCACCGAAGAAGGCCGCTGCCAAGAAGGAAGCCCCTGCTGCCGAAACCGCCCAGGCGGAAGCTCCGGTGAAGGCCGCCGCCACCAAAAAGGCGGCGACAAAGAAGCCGGCCGCTGATAAGAACGCGTAAATTTCACGCACATACTAGCAGATTCGAAGAGTTAGAGACGCAAGATGGCACATAAAAAAGCAGGTGGTTCATCCCGCAACGGTCGCGATTCGGCAGGCCGTCGTCTTGGCGTGAAGAAGTTTGGCGGCGAAGCGGTCGTTCCGGGCAACATCATCGTGCGTCAGCGCGGCACCAAATATTATCCGGGCGCGAACGTGGGCATGGGCAAGGACCATACCCTGTTTGCGCTTGCCGGCGGTCGCGTTGCGTTCCGTGACGGTAAGCTTGGCCGTAAATTTGTCTGTGTAGACATGATTATGGAAGCGGCTGAATAAACGGGTAGCCGAGGACGGGCTACCCCCCAGGGGTGGCCCCGGTACTCATCAGAGAACCAAATCGAGGGAGAGGGGCCATCCTTCTCCCTTTTTTATTTCTCCCTCGAAAATGTCGCCGCTCCGTAACCTTCGCGGGCCAAGGCGCGGCAACGGAAGAGAGGGATCTATGTTCGCACGAACCGACAGATTGCTGCTGCGGCCCGGCTGGGCCGAAGACGCACCCGCGCTCGCCGCCGCGATCGGGGACGAGGCTATCATCCGCAACCTCGCCAGCGCGCCCTGGCCTTATCACCTGACCGATGCGGAGGCTTTTCTGCGCGCGCAGCGGGACATGCGCCTTCCCGCCTTCCTCGTTACCCGCCGCACGACCGGCGCGCCGGAACTGATCGGGAGCGTGGGCCTCGGCGCAACACCGGACGGGGACATCGAGCTCGGCTATTGGATCGCGCGGGCCCATTGGGGCCGGGGCTATGCGACCGAAGCGGCCGCCGCGGTGGTCGAGATCGCCCGCGACGGCCTGCGCTTGAAGCGCCTCGTCGCCTCGCACTTCGTCGACAATCCGGCGTCCGGCCGGGTGCTTGAAAAGCTGGGTTTCGAAACGACGGGCGATGTCGCCTGCCGGTTCAGCAAGGGCCGTGGCCAGGCCGCGCCCGCGAAGCTCTTCGACCGCACCTTTCGCCCCGCGCCGACGCTGATGCAGACGGAGGAGATGATCGCCGCATGATGTTCCCCAGTGAAAGCCGGGGTCCAGCCAGACAAAGATTTGGGTTCCGGCCTTCGCCGGAACACAATCTTAATCAGGCATAAACTTCCGACGACCGCGCCGCTGCCAGGCGCTTCTCTTCCCGCTCGATCAGCGCGCGGTCGTCATGGTGCCAGGGGTGGAAGCCGGGCATGAAATAGCTGGCCCAGGCCCCCAATATCTTCCGCATCATTCCCGGATTGCCGAAAGCGAACCAGAACAGCCGCGCCCAGACGCGCGGACCGGTCAGACCGTCCTGCCGCAACAATTCCAGCGTCCCTTTCGTCCGGTCCACGACGAAATTGTGCGTGACGAACAGCATCACCTTCGCCTTCACCTTCCATCGCGTGAAGCGCGGCCACGTCTTCGTCGCGTGCATCCAGGTGTCGTAGGCGACGCCCTTATGCTCGATCTCCTCGATCGCGTGCCAGCGCCACAACGCTGCCGATTCGGGGTCGGCATCGGCCAGATGGCGCGGATCCTTCAGCAATTCGTGCGCCAGGATCGCGGTGAAATGTTCGAGCGCCATGGTCGCGGCGAGCGCCACAATCGGCGGCCGCGTGCGGACGATGTCGAGGCGATAATCGACCCGGTCCTCCAGCGGCTTCAGATCGTATCCCGCCTGGTGCGCGCGCTTGTTAAAGGCGACATGCTCGCGGCTGTGCATCACTTCCTGGGTGACGAAGGCCTTGATCTCCGCCGCCAATTTCGGATCGGCGCCCTCGCGGAACGCGCGCACGCTCTCGACGAAGAAAGCCTCGCCCTTGGGAAAGGTCGCGGACAGCGCATTGTAGAGCGCTGTCCCGACGGGATCGCCGCCCATCCACCAGCGCGCCGTCTTGTCTTCCCGCCCGAACCGGCGGTCGCGCGGCGTGATCGTCAGGTCAGAGGGTGTCGTTCGACGCGCCATCCGTGTATCTCCTTCGTCAAGAAAGATGAGAGATACTGACATCAATGTCAATAACGAGACTTCGCCTCAGCCCTGAAGAAAGCCGCTCCGCCGCGCTCGAAGCCGCGCGCGGGCTTCTCATCGAGGATGGTCCCCAGGCGGTGACGCTAAAGGCGGTCGCCGCGCGCATGGGCCGCACCCACGCCAACCTCCTCCACCATTTCGGATCGGCGGCGGACTTGCAGAGCGCCCTTGCCCGCCACATCAGCGAGCGGGTGATCTCAGGGATTGCGGGCGCCGTCCAGCGCGCGCGCGAAGGCACCGCCGACCCGGGCGAGATCGTCGACCGCACGTTCGACGCCTTCGACCGCGAAGGGGGCGGGGCGCTCTGCGCCTGGATGATCCTGTCCGGCAATCACGAGGCGCTGAAGCCGATCCTCGACGCGATTCACGCCCTCGTCGATCAGCTCGGCGAGGGACATGGCGACCATCCCGTGCACGAGACCACATTGTGGCTGGTCCTGGCGGCCCTCGGCGACTCCCTCCTCGGCGCCCCGATGGCCGACGCCCTCTCCCTCCCCCGCGACAAAGCCCGCGCGCTTGCCCGCGCGCAACTGCTGGCCTCCTTGGGGGTGGCTCCAACGCCGCCAACAAGCTAAGGAACCCGCAACTCCGCCCGTGAAGGCATAGCCCTCCCCCTTGATGGGGGAGGGTTGGGTGGGGGTGATGCCGGGGACATTCACAGCCCTACGTCGAACATCACCCCCACCCGGCCTCCCCCATCAAGGGGGAGGGGCTCACCCTCGCGCGCATTGAACGACATCCTATATCCGGAACCATCATGCATTTTCTCGATCAAGCCAAAATCTACGTGAAATCCGGTTCCGGCGGCCCCGGCGCGGTCAGCTTCCGGCGCGAAAAGTTCATCGAATATGGCGGGCCGGACGGCGGCAATGGCGGCAAGGGTGGCGATATCGTGTTCGAAGCGGTGCCCGGCCTCAACACCCTGATCGACTTCCGCTATACCCAGCATTTCAAGGCGCCGCGCGGCAAGGGCGGTGCGGGCTCCAACATGACCGGCGCGGGTGGCGAGGATCTTGTCATCAAGGTTCCCGTCGGTACCCAGATCCTGTCCGAGGACAAGGAGCATGTCCTCCTCGATTTCACCAGGGTCGGACAGCGCGAAATCTTCCTGCGCGGCGGCGACGGCGGGCGGGGCAATGCGAGCTACAAGACGTCCACCAACCGCGCCCCGCGCCAGCACGGCACCGGCTGGCCGGGCGAGGAAGCCTGGGTCTGGCTGCGGCTGAAACTGCTTGCCGACGCGGGGCTTCTCGGCCTGCCCAATGCGGGCAAATCGACCTTCATCAACGCCGTCAGCAACGCGAAGGCGAAGGTGGGTGCCTATGCCTTCACCACCACCCGGCCCCAATTGGGCGTCGTCAGCCATCGCGGGCGTGAATTCGTGATGGCCGACATTCCGGGCCTGATCGAAGGCGCGGCGGACGGCGCTGGGATCGGCGACCGCTTCCTCGGCCATATCGAACGCTGCCGCGTCCTCCTCCACCTCGTTGACGCCAATGCCGAGGATGTGGCCGACGCCTATCGCATCGTCCGGGACGAGCTTGAAGCCTATGGCGCGGGCCTCGTCGACAAGCCGGAAGTGGTGGCGCTGAACAAGGCCGACACGATGGACGACGAGCTTCTCGACGCATTGTCGGATGAGCTGGAAGCGGAATGCGGCTGCAGGCCCTTCCGCATCTCCGGCGCGACTGGCGCAGGCGTCGAAGAAGTGCTGGATGCCATCGCCGCCCATATCGGCACGCTCGACGCCGAAGCGGGCGGGGATGAGGAAAAGTCAGCATGGTCGCCGCTCTAATTCCTCCCCGGTACGGGGAGGTGGCAGCGCACAGCGCTGACGGAGGGGCTGGCACGGAGTTTCGAGTACCCCCTCCACCATGCTTCGCATGGTCCCCCTCCCCGTACCGGGGAGGATCCAGGTGACGACGCTCGCGATCACCGGCGGCACCGGCTTCGTCGGCCAACATCTGCTGCGCATGGCGGTGGAGAAGGGCCATTCCGTCCGCGCCCTCACCCGCAGCGCCCAGGCCGCAGTGGACGGCATCGAATGGGTGGAAGGCGCGCTCGACGATCCCGCAAGCCTCGCCCGTCTTGCCGAGGGTGCCGACGCCGTGATCCATGTCGCGGGCCGCATCGGCGGCACGCGCGCGCAGTTCGAAGAGGCCAACGTCACCGGCACAGCCAACATGATCGATGCAGTGCGGAGCGCGGGCGTCCGCCGCTTCATCCACATCTCCTCCCTCGCCGCGCGCGAGCCGCATCTGTCCGATTACGGCTGGTCGAAGGCGCGGTCGGAAAAGGTCGCCGCCGCCTCCGGCCTCGACTGGACGATCGTCCGCCCCCCCGCCGTCTACGGCCCCGGAGACAAGGAGACGCTGGAGCTGTTCAAGATGGCGAAACGCGGCTTCGTAGCCCTGCCGCCGCCCGGGCACTTCTCCGTCATCCACGTTTCGGATTTATGCCGCTTGATCCTGGCGCTGATCGACAGCCGCGCGTCCTTCAGCCAGACCTACGAGCCGGACGACGGCCGCGACGGCGGCTGGGAGCATCGCCATTTCGCCCGCACCCTCGGCCGCTTGTTCGACCAGCGCGCTGCCACGCTCTCGGTGCCCAAGGCCGTCCTCCACGGCGCTTCCGCCCTCGACCGCCTGTTCCGCCGCGGCAACGCCAAGCTCACCGCCGACCGCGTCCGTTATTTCTGCCACCCCGACTGGGTGGTGACCGCGCATAAAAGGCCGCCGCAAACCCTTTGGTCGCCGATGGTCCACACGCCCACGGGCTTGAAGGAGACTGCGGACTGGTACCAAGCCCAGGGCTGGCTCTAAAGCCCTCCCCCTTGATGGGGGAGTTAGGTGGGGGTTATGCCGGGGAAGTTCACCGCTCTACGTCGAACATCACCCCTCCCCAACCCCTCCCCATCAAGGGGGAGGGGCTAAAAACGCTGTCCTACAGGCAACCATTCGGGCTAGCTCGATGCCATGGCCAGCTTCCGTCTTCCCTGCTTTTGCAACCCCGCTGCCCCTCCAAGTTGAGGCAAAGCGAAAAACTCTCCACACCATCAATTTCATCAGGTTCGTTACCTTCGCCCTTGCCCCCAATTCGCCCAATTCGCTTGGCAGAGGGCTGTGGAGAACAGTAAGGATCGTCCATGACTGATAGAGAAGAAACCTTCGCCAAGATTGCCGAGCTGATCGCGCCGTTCAACAAGAAGGACGCGGCGCTCACCGAAACCACCACCTTCGCGGGCGATCTCGAATGGGACAGCCTGACCGTGATGGATTTCGTCGCGGCGATCGAGGACGAATTCGACATCCTCATCACCATGAACATGCAGGCTGAAATCGAAACCGTCGGCCAGCTCGTGAACGCCGTCGAAGACCTCCGCAACGGCGGGGAATAATCATAGCCTCCCCCTCGATGGGGGAGGGTTGGGTGGGGGTGATCTACGACGTAGAGCACCGCCTCTTCCGGAAACATCACCCCACCCAACCCATCAAAGCCGCAGGCTTGTCCCCCGGACAAGCCCAAGAGCGGCTTTGATCCATCGAGGGGAGGGGCTCAAGAAAGCGGAACCAAACTATGACCGATCTCTTCTCCAAATTCGATCCGCTGATCGCCGAGCGCCAGGCCTTGCTCGACACCGGCGTCCGCGATCCCTTCGCCATCGTCATGGACAAGGTGCTGTCGCCGACCCAGGCGATCATCAAGGGCAAGGAAACGATCCTGCTCGGCACCTACAATTATATGGGCATGACCTTCGATGCCGACGTGATCGCGGCAGGCAAGAAGGCGCTCGACGAGTTCGGTTCGGGCACCACTGGCAGCCGCGTCCTCAACGGCACCTATCAAGGCCATAAGGAATGCGAGGACGCGCTGAAGGATTTCTACGGCACGAAGCACGCCATGGTCTTTTCGACCGGCTACCAGGCGAACCTCGGCCTCATGTCGACCATCGCGGGCAAGGAGGATTACATCATCCTCGACGCCGACAGCCACGCTTCCATTTATGACGGCTGCGCATTGGGCAACGCGCAAATCGTCCGCTTCCGTCACAACAGCGTCGAGGATTTGGACAAGCGCCTCGGCCGCTTGCCCGCAGAGGGCGGCCGCCTCGTTGTGCTGGAAGGTGTCTATTCCATGCTCGGCGACATCGCGCCGCTCAAGGACATGGTCGCGGTCGCCAAGAAGCATGGCGCGATGATCGCGGTCGACGAAGCGCACGGCATGGGCTTTTTCGGCCCCAACGGCCGCGGCGTGTTCGAGGAAGCGGGCGTCGAGGACGATGTCGATTTCGTCATCGGCACCTTCTCCAAATCGGTCGGCACCGTGGGCGGCTTCATCGTGTCGAACCATCCCAAGTTCGAGATATTGCGCCTCGTCTCACGCCCTTACGTCTTTACCGCCTCGCTGCCGCCGAGCGTCGTCGCCACCGCCGCGACTTCGATCCGCAAGCTGATGCATGCAGACGAGAAACGCGCGCATCTGTGGAAGAACAGCAGGCGCCTCCATCAGGGCTTGCGCGATCTCGGCTTCGATATCGCGACGAAGGAAGCGGAAAGCGCGATCATCGCCGTCCTTCTTCCCGATCAGGAAAAGGCGGTGATGACGTGGCAGGCGCTCCTCGAACAGGGCGTCTACGTGAACATGGCCCGCCCGCCCGCGACGCCCGCCGGCATGTTCCTCCTCCGCTGCTCGCTCTGTGCCGAACATACGGACGAGCAGGTCGACCTCATCCTCCAACGCTTCGCCAATGCGGGCCGTATCGCGGGCGTGATCCCGGCCTGAGCGCCGCGATCAACCGTGAGCGGCCTCGGACCGCCCGAGGTTTCGGCGCTTTTCCCGGCGCTTTCAAACGAAAGGGTCTTGGATTAGGATCGACCGCATGACCGAGGAGGAACTGGACGCCGGTCCGGCGGCTGGCGCATCCGGATGGCGGCGCGGCTGGGCGAGCGTTGGCGCGGTTCTCGCCACGATCGCGCTCGTCGGCCTCATCGTCATGGTCACCCTGACCAACAAGGCGCGTGACCGCGCCCTCGATTGGGAACGGCATACCTATGACGTGGTGCTGCTCACCCGCACCGTCGACGCTTCCATCGCCCGTTCCGAAGCCGCGCTCGGCCGCTACGTTCTTGACGAACAGCGCGCGACGGGCACGCTTTATTACGACGAATGGCGCCTCGCGGCCCGCCAGATCGATCAGCTCCGCAAGCTCGTCCATCGCGACCCCGCCCAGGCTTCCCGTGTCGCGGACCTCACGAAATTGTTCGAAGCACGGGGAACGGAACTCACCACGGCGGCCGGTCAAGCGGCGGAAGGCGAAGGCAGCGGCGGCGTCCCCTATTTTTACCAGGCCGGCCTGTCCAAAACCGGCCCCGCCCTCCGCGCCAAGCTCGACGACATCGCGCGCAACGAGCAGGAAGCGCTGCGGCGCCGGATGGCCGAAACCAGCATGTTCACGCAGCAGGCCGATGAGCTGACAAGCTGGCTGAGCTGGCTTGGCGTCCTCATCGGCCTTGCCGCGATCGTGCTTGGTTTCGCGGCTTTCCGCGCGATTTCGCAATGGTTGATCGCGCGGCGCGAAGCGGACGATGAATTCATGCGCGCGGCGGATCTCGAGCATGCCGTCCAGGCGCGCACGCGCGAGCTTCGCGAAGCGAACGAGCGGCTGCGCGAGGAAGCAGCCGAACGCGCCGCCGCCGAAGCGCAGCTCCATCAGGTGCAGAAGATGGAAGCCGTCGGTCAGCTAACCGGCGGCATCGCGCACGATTTCAACAACATGCTGGCCGTCATCGTCGGCGGCCTCGATCTCGCCAAGCGCAAGCTCGGCATCTCGCCGGCGGATGCGGAAGCGCAGATCGATCACGCGATGGAAGGCGCTGTCCGCGCCGCGGCCCTCACGCGCCGCTTGTTGGCGTTCGCCCGGTCCGAACCGCTTCTGCCGAAAGGGATCGCCCCGGCCGATCTCGTTCAAAACATGCTCGACCTGATCGACCGGGCGATCGGTGAACGCATCCAAGTCGAAACGCGGCTGCCCAAGGAAGGCTGGCACGTCTGGGCGGATTCGAGCCAGCTTGAAAACGCCATCCTCAACCTCTGCGTCAACGCGCGTGACGCGATGAGCGGCGAAGGGCAGCTCGTCATCGCCGTCGACAACGTCACCCTGCAGGCCGGAGAAGTCGGCAAGCTCGCGGCAGGCGACTATGTCGAGATCAGCGTGGAGGACGATGGCTGCGGCATCGCGCCGGAGCATCTTTCCCGGGTCATGGAGCCTTTCTTCACGACCAAGCCGGTGGGCAAGGGCACCGGCCTTGGCCTCAGCCAGATTTTCGGCTTCGCGCGCCAGTCGGGCGGTGACATCGCCATTCGTTCCGAAGTCGGCGGCGGCACGCGCGTCTCCATCTACTTGCCCCGCGCGAGCAGCGAGGCGGTGCAGGCCGCGATGGCCAATGACGGCAATGCTTTCGCCGAACCGGTTTTCGTCCCCGATCATATGGCGGTGCTGGTCGTGGAGGACGACCCGCGCGTCAGCCGGGCGACCGCCGGTGCCTTGAAAGAGCTGGGCTATGAACCTGTTCCCTGTGCGAACGGCAGGGAAGCCCTCGCCATCCTCGTGGAACGGCCCGATATCGCATTGCTCATCACCGATGTGATGATGCCGGAAATGACCGGCCCGCAGCTCGCCCGCATCGTATCGGACCGCTATCCCGACGTGGCGATCCTCTTCGTCACAGGCTATGTCGGCGAGGCGGGCGATGCCGAGGATTTGAGCGGCTACGATATCTTGAGGAAACCCTTCACCGTCGCCGCGCTCGCGACCGCCGTGCACGACACGCTGGCGCGCCGCGCTAGCGGATCGCCCTTCCCATCAGCAAGCGCGGCAGCAGAATGAGGGCCGCGATCAGCGGCAGCTTGCGGTGCCAGGGGCGGATGCGGATATCGGTCCCCGCATGGCGGTTGATCTTCCAGGCGAGGTAATCGATGCCGCCCGCAAATGTCCCGCTCGCCTTGACGAGGCGTAGCACCGACAGCCACTTTCCCTTGCGCTGCATGGACCGCCAGCGGCGCGCCATCGCGGCGGCGGAAACCGGCCTGGCGCCCGCGATCTCCGCGAGAGCGGCAAGACCGAACCGCTCATAGCGCGCCGGATCGGCTTCGACGACATTTGACGGCCGGGCGGTCCGCTCTGCCCGCAGCTCGGCCCCGTAAGTGAGCGCGAAGCCGCGCTTCCAGACGGTATCGGGGTCCAGCGCCGTACTTTCCGGCATCATGGGGAGGGTGAACCGGAACAATGTGGGCGCGGCTTGGGCCACGCTGTCGATCACCTGCGTCCGGGCCGCCTCATCCCGTGTCCACACAAGCCGCGCAGGCTGCGCGAAGCGTGCCCAGACGGAGACGCTGCGCGCATCGGGGCCGGTCTCGCGGTGAAAATCAGCTTCGCTCAAGACCGCATATTTGGCGGCCAATCCGCCATGTTCGAACGGAAAGACATTGGGCGGTATCATCCGGTTCGCCGCCGCGAGCCAAGTCCGGCCATAGGCAGCACGATAATCCGACACGATCACATAGAAATCGAGCATCAGCCCGTCGAGCACGGCCGTGCGCAGGCATGAGCCATAGAACAGGACGGCGCGGGCGGCGCCCGGATATCGGCCGGCGATCTTTTCGGCCATGGCGATTACGCGGGGCTCGACCCGCTCCGCCAGTTCAGCCGCGACCAGATCTCGCAAAAGCGCACTCATGTAGCGGATATTAAGCCGCCAGGCGCAGGAACGGAACGGGGCGCGTGGGCTTCAGCAGGATCGGGTGGCCCGAGCAAGCCTCGAACAATTCGCCGTCGAGGATGACGCTGGAATGATCCCCCTCGATCAGGATTTCATCGCCGCGCTCGACATGGACACCGGTCAACTCGCGGCGTCCCAATTTTCCCATGATCGCCGCGATAAAAGCGCGTGCCATGGACGCCAGGCGGCGCTCGACGATGAGCAACTGAAGTGCCCCCTTGCGTGCGCCCGGCGTCGGGCTATGGCCGCCGAGCAGCAGGCGTTCCAGCGTCGTTACCATCAGGAAGGCGAACCGGCCCTGCAATTGACCGTGACGCCGCACCGATACCGTCACCGGCTGCGGCCGGGGCGGCAGAAAGGCAAGGCGCAGGCCAAGGATCATCGAGAGAAACAACGCGATCGCGGTCAGAACGTGGCTGAAGCTGTTCGGAAGGCCGAGCGGATAGATTTTGTGGCGGCAGAAGAGGATCGTGTCGGCCAGCCCCGCGCCGCCGAGGAACATGCCGAGCACCGGGGGCTTGGCCGTGCCGTTCGACAGGGAAATGAGTTCGCGGGAAACGACATGCGGCGCAAGATCGCTGGCGGCGAGTTCCAGAACCCGCTCCAAAGCCGCGATGGGATCTCCGTCCGCGCCGAGATCGAGCGCAATGAGATTGGTCTTGCCGTTGGGCAGCACGGCGACGGGCGGTGGATTATCGCCGAAATAGGCGCCCTGATGCAATTCCGTCAGCGCGGCCTGAACGGTGCCGTCGCCACCGTTGATAACGAGCACCTTGGGATTGATCCGCGCGATCGTCCGCAGCGCCGCGCCGATCTGATCGACATGCTCGACCTCGTAATGGAAGATGTCCTTGTGCCGGGCGCAGAAGCTCCGGACGCGCGGCAGGAGGGCCCTGTTCCCCGTCGAACGCGGATTGGAAAGGAGCGCGACCCGGGTCATCGTCACCCTTTGATCGGCTTGATAGCCAGGCCCTGGCGGTAGTTCATGACGATATCGATCGGCGTGACGCCGCCGCCGGCATTGATCGCGACCTTGGCATAGCTCGGTTTCAGGCTGGTGAGCGACAAATTCGGATTGCGGGAAAAGCCGCCGCCATCGCTCCAGCCCGATTTGCCGTCGCCATTGGCATCGTGGCGGACCGCGACGGCATAACGCCCGGCCTTGGGCACCGCGATGCAAATGGGCTGCAACGCGGCCGATGCGGCAACCTCGACGCGACGAAGCTTTTTGCCCTTGGCGAGGAAATCGGCGGGATTGCTGCCGTAAAGCTGCACGCGAACCTTGCCCATCTTATTCTTAAGACCGGTGACTTTCACCAATATGGCGGGGCCGCCCTTCCTGCACGATGCCGCATCCGGACCAACGGCGGCCGGTGCGGCGGCCGGAACCGCGGCAAAGGAAGCCGCCATTGCAAGGGACACCAATTTGAACATGACCAAGACGCTCCTGGAAGCTATAGCCACTCGCCTATTGGCGTCGCGGCAGAGTTGACTCAGCCCCCTGCGCTTCCAAAGTGGGTGAAGGTTGCGGCCAAAATGTGGTCAAGGGGCGTCAAAAGTTGAAAATCGCCACCCAAATCGACAGGTACATCGCGCGCCTGATCGCCGTGCCGCTCATCGCGACGCTCGTGCTGGCCGCGATGCTGCTGCTGCTCGACAAGATGCTGCGCCTGTTCGACTTCGTGGTGACGGAGGGCGGACCGGTCGGCATCGTGTGGAAGATGCTGGCGAACCTCATACCCGAATATATGTCGCTCGGCATTCCGATCGGGCTGATGCTCGGCATCCTGCTCGCCTTTCGCAAGATCGCTCTGTCGTCGGAACTGGATACCTTGCGCGGCGTCGGGCTCGGCTATGGACGGCTGTTGCGCACGCCCTACGTCTATGCGCTGGCGTTGATGGCGCTGAACCTGGCCATCGTCGGCTTCATCCAGCCTTATGCGCGTTATGCCTATGAAGGACTGCGCTACGAGCTGCGCTCCGGCGCGCTCGGCGCATCGATCAAGGTTGGGGAATTCACCAATATCGGCCAGGGCATGACGCTGCGCATCGAGCGGAGCGACGACGAGGGGCGCCGCCTTCAGGGGATTTTCGTTCGCGCCGATACGAAGGACGGCAAGACGCTCGCGGTTACCGCAGCGGAAGGGCGGTTCCTCGGTACCGACGATCCGGACACCATCCTCCTGCGCCTGCGCGATGGCCGCCTGGTCCACGACGCACCCGATTATCGCGTGCCGCGCGTCTTAAGTTTCGCCAATCACGATCTGCCGATCAGCCTCCCGGTCATCGACGCCTTTCGGAAGCGGGGCGATGGGGATGCCGAACTGACGATCCCCGAACTCATCCGCATCGGCGGCAACGATGCCGTCAGCCGGGAACGGCGCGACAAGGTCCGCGCCAATTTTCATTTCCGGATGGTGGAAGTGGCGATGATGCTGCTCCTCCCCCTGCTCGCCGTGGCGCTCGCCGTGCCGCCGAAGCGCAGCACCTCGGGTCTCGGCATCTTTCTGTCGATCGTGATGGTCGTCACCTACCACAAGGTGAATCAATATGGGGAGCAGATGGGCGCGCAAGGCCGGATCGACCCGATCATCGCCCTCTGGGTGCCATTCGCGATTTTCGCGGCGCTGATCCTCTGGATGTACTGGACGCTGGCGCATAAGCCTGGGGGGCAGCCGATCGGCGCGCTCGAGAAAGCGGCGTCGAAGGCGGCAAAGGGCATCAGCTCCATCTTGCGCATCCGCAGGCGGGAGGTGGCGGCATGATGAACGTCCATTTCTTCCCGTCTAAACGAATCGCTTTCTATATGGCGAAGCTGTTCGTCCTGCGCAGCCTCGCCGTGCTGGCGGCGCTCGTCATCGTCCTCCAGACCCTGGATCTATTGGGCGAATCCGGGAAGATTTTGGCGGTGCCGGGCAATGGCGACGCCGATCTCTGGCGCTATGTGTCGCTTCGCATTCCGCAGCTCATTTCCCGCTTTCTGCCTTTTTCCGTGCTGCTCGGCACGCTCATCACGCTCGCCACGCTCAACCAGAATAGCGAAGTGGTGAGCATGAAGGCGGCGGGCATATCGGCGCATCAGATCATCGCGCCGCTCATTCTCGCCAGTGTCGGCATCGCCGCCCTCACATTCCTGTTTCAGGAACGGATCGTCACGCGCGCGACGGCCGAACTCAACAGCTGGTCGAAGGCGGATTATGCGCGGCTGCCCCCGAAAAGCGGAATCCTCAACGACGTTTGGGTGCGGCAGGGCGACGACATCGTCCTCGCCCGCCGCGTCCAGGGCCGCGGCGCGGCGACGCGGCTCTCCGGCGTCACCGTCTACGAGCGCGGCGACGGCACTCTGCAAACGATCATCAACGCGAAAAGCGGCGCACCCGTATCGGGTGGGTGGGAGCTGCGCGACGTGGAAACCTTTACCGTGGATTCCGGCACGACCGCGCGAGCGGACCGGGTGGTCTTGCCTCATAGCGCGGAGGCCGACCAATTCACGCTCGCCCGCGTCGATGCCGGCGAGATGGATTTCATGACCTTGAAGAAGGCCATCGCTGACCTGCAGATTGCCGGCCGCCCGACCGGCCCGCTGGAAGCGGGCCTGTGGCATAAATTGTCGGGCCCGTTATCCGCCGTCCTGATGCCGCTGCTCGCGGGCATCGCGGCATTCGGCCTCGCCCGGTCCGGTCAGCTTTTCCTGCGGGCGGTCACCGGCATGGCATTGGGTTTCGCCTATTTCGTCGTCGACAATTTCGCGCTCGCCATGGGCAATTTCGGCGCCTACCCGCCGCTTCTCGCCGCCTGGGCGCCCTTTTTCCTGTTCCTCCTGATCGGCGAAGCGGTGCTGGTGAGGACCGAGGAGTAAGTACGAAGAAAGCCGGTGCGCCTCATCGGCAACACCCGCGTAAATCCGCACTTTCGTCCTACTTCTGCCTTATTGCCAATTCATGACGAAGGCACATATGGGCCCGCATAAGGTGGCAACACCGTTAGGGCTGACACATGAAGGATTTGCCGTGAAAATCGCCGAAACAGCGCGCCCCGGTTTCTGGAATCGGTCGCACCATCTGGACAGAATGACCTTGAAGGAGCTGGTGGTCGCCTATTTCCAATATCCGGCCATCATTGCCTATCTGCTGCTGTCCGCCGCCGCGCTCGGGCTGTTTGTATGGCGCCCGGCGCCGCTTATGCCTTCGCTTCTGGCCGTGGCGGTGGCGATGCTGGCTTATCCGCTGGCCTGGTACGCCTTGCATCGCTGGGTGCTGCACAGCCGCTGGATGTTCAAGGTGCCCGCGCTCGCCGCGACCTGGAAGCGCATTCATTACGATCACCACCAGGATCCGAACCACCTCGAAGTGTTGTTCGGCGCGCTGCACACAACATTGCCGACGATCGCATTCGTCACCGCTCCGATCGGCTATGCCATAGGCAGCTATTGGAATGCGGGCATTGGCGGCGCGGCCCTCGCCTTCGCGACGGGCCTTCTCACCACGTGCTTCTATGAATTCTGCCACTGCATCCAGCACCTCGCCTACAAGCCGAAGTCGAAGTGGCTGGCCGAGATGAAGAAGCGGCACATGGCCCACCATTTCCACGACGAAAATGGCAATTACGGCATCACCACCTTCTTTTGGGATAAGCTGTTGGGCACGTTCTACGACCGCGCGGACCGTCCTGAAAAGAGCCCGACCGTCTTTAACCTCGGTTATACACCGGAAGTGGCCCGGCAATATCCGAAGGTTGCACAGCTTTCAGGCGGCGTCGTGACGGGTCACCCCCGCCGGCGCGGCTGATGGCATCCTTGAATAGATTGATTTCCGAGGCGCAACGAAGTTGCGCCTCGTCCGTTTTCGGGGCGATGAAATCTAGCCGATCCTGTGCGGCAATTGCCGCTGCCGCTTGTGCCGCCTTAGGCTCCACACCCGCATTTGCTCAGAATAGCGATGACAGCACGCGCGTCCGCATCGGCCTTGGCGCACAATTCGTGCCGAGTTATCCCGGTGCCGACGATGTCAGCTTCCGTCCGCTCTGGGACATTGGCCGGGCGCGCGGCGAAGAGGTTTTCGGTTTCGAGGCGCCGGACGAAAGTTTCGGAATTCCCCTGATCAGCACCAATAGGCTCGAAATCGGTCCCGTCCTGAATTACGAGGGCAGCCGCAAGCCGGACGAGGTCGGCGTGCCGCTCGACAAGGTGAAAGCCACGTTCGAGGCCGGCCTGTCCGCCGATTATTATCTCACCGACTCCTTTCGCCTGCGCGGCGAAGCCAGGCGCGGCCTTGGCGGGCATGATGGATGGATCGGCGTCGCCAGCGCGGATTACGTCCTGCGCGACGGCGACTCTTATCTCTTCTCCATCGGCCCGCGCTTGACGGTCGCCAACGCGCGCTATCATCGCGCCTATTTTGGGGTCAAGCCGGACGAGAGCGCCGCGACCGGCCTTTCTCCTTACCGTCCGGACGGCGGCATTCAGGCGGCAGGCGTGTCGGCGAGCTTCCTCTATCAACTTACCCCCAAATGGGGCGTCTACAGCTACGCCAAATATGACCGGCTGGTCGGCGAAGCGGCGGATTCGCCCATCGTTCACACTTATGGTTCACGCGACCAATTTTCCGGCGGTCTTGCGCTTACCTATACTTTCAATTGGGATTGAACGGCACTTAGCCCCGATTGCATCAGTCACTTGCTTGGCATGTTGCGCCGGAGTGACAGCGTGGACTGCGGCGGCTAGGAAAAGGCCATGAGCGACCTCATCATCAGTCCGGTCCGCGGCAAGGCCGACCGCAAGACCTTCGTCGATTTCGCGTGGGACGTTTATGCAAGCGACCCCCATTGGGTGCCGCCGCTGAAGGACGAAGTCCATGGCCTACTCGATCCAAGGAAGAATCCATGGTTCGAGCATGCGGAGGCCGAATTTTTTCTTGCGATGCGCGATGGCAAGGTGGTCGGCCGCATCTCTGCGCAGGTTGACCGGCTGGTGCTCGACACGATGGGTGCCGGCATCGGCCAATGGGGGATGTTCGAAGCGCTGGATGCGGAGAGCGCGGGTGCCTTGATCCGCACAGCCGAGGATTGGCTGCGCCGCAAAGGCATGACCCGGGCATTGGGCCCGTTCAGCCTGTCGATCTGGGACGAACCGGGCTTGCTGGTCGAAGGCTTCGATCATGCGCCGACCGTGATGATGGGCCATCATCGTCCCGCTTATGCGCCGTGGATCGAGGCCGCCGGATATGCGGGCGTCAAGGATCTCTACACTTACGATCTCGATATCACGGGGAATTTCCCGCCGCTCGTCGAGCGCATCGTTTCAAGCGGGGAGCGAAACCCGCGCATCCGCATCCGCAAGGTCGACAAATCCCGCTTTGCCGAGGAAGCGGCGCTGATCCTCGGTATTCTCAACGATGCCTGGTCGGACAATTGGGGCTTCATTCCGCTGACCGACGCGGAAATCGCCTATGCGGGCAAGAAGCTGAAGCCGATCGTGTTCGAAGACCTGATCCGCATCGCCGAAGTCGAGGGCGAGCCGGTCGCTTTCATGATCACCCTCCCGGATTTGAACGAACTGACCCGCGACCTCAACGGCAACCTTTTGCCGTTCGGTTGGGCGAAATTGCTCTGGCGCTTGCGCAAGCCGCAGGTGCGGACGATGCGCGTGCCGCTGATGGGCGTCGTCAAGCGTCTTCAGGCCAGTCGCCTTGCCAGCCAATTGGCCTTCATGATGATCGAATATATCCGGCGCGACTCCGTCCGTCATTATGGCGCATCCCGTGGCGAGATCGGTTGGATCCTGGACGACAATCAGGGCATGAAATCGATCGCCGAGATGCTCGATAGCCGGATCAACAAGGTCTACAGGATCTACGAAAAGGCGCTGTGAGCCGCCGCGTTCAGGCCCCGTCCACTTTGCTGGGAACACAGGAGGCCTGACACGAAGGGGAGTAGCGCCGTTGAATCTGGTTCGGGCAGGTCTTTGCATGATCCTCGCGGCAGCCCCGGCTTCCGCGAGCGCCCAGGAAGTTTCCCCCAATACGCCGCAGCGAACCATCAACATTACCGTCTATGGCGACGATGCTTGCCCCAAGGCCGAAAGCGAAGATGAAATCGTGGTGTGCGGACGGCGTCCCGAAGGCGACCGCTATCGCATTCCCAAGGCGCTGCGCGACGATCCGGCGAACCTGTCCGCGACATCCTGGACGACGCAGATGGAAGCCCTGGATCAAGACATGCGCTACACCCGGCCCGACAGCTGCTCCGCCGTGGGCAGCTTCGGCCAGACGGGCTGTTTCCAGGAACGTATCCGCCAGTGGCGGGCGGAGCGGCGCCAGAGCCGCTAGGCCTCCGGAGAATTTCAGTCGCGATTGCGTCGCCGATAATCTTCCACCGCGCACTGAGCTTCCATCGTGGAAATGGCCTTGGGTGTGAGGTCGGCGTCTGGATCGCTTCCTTCAAAAGCCTCAATCTTGCCGGCAAGACACTTTTTGATAGGGCCTGAAACGGCGTAATGAGGGCGGTATTCCGAACCGCTTAAATACCATGCTCCCGCCGCAAGGGCGGCTGCGGCCAAGACGCAGCCCAGTTCCTTCTTCTCCTTGCGATCACGCGGTTCATCGCTGGTCACAATTCAATAATCGTCCAGAACAATCCAAGTCGCGGCGTGATCCGAGGCTTTTTCGCGCCCGCGATACTCCTTGTCGACACCGGCATCCGTCATCCGGTCTGCCGCCTGCGGGCTGAGGAGCAAGTGATCGATCCGGAAACCGGCATCCCGCTGCCACGCACCCGCCGTATAGTCCCAGAAGGTGTAGACGGCGCCCACAGGATAGCGGACGCGGATCGCATCGGTCCAACCTTGGTGGACGAGCGTGCGAAAGGCGGCGCGGCTTTCCGGCTGCATCAGCGCATCCTTCGCCATGGCACGGACCGAAAAGACATCGTCATGATGCTCGGTCGGGATGACGTTGTAATCCCCGGCCAGCACCACCGGAATTTCTTCCTCCAGCAAATTCCGGGCATGAGCGGCCAGCCGGTCGAACCAAGCGAGCTTGTAGGTGAATTTCTCCGTCCCCACCGGATTGCCGTTGGGCAGATAGATGCTGCCGATGACGATGCCGTTCACGGTCGCCTCGATATAGCGGCTATGCGTGTCGTCGGGATCGCCGGGAAGGCCGGTGCGGCGCAGCTCCGGCTCCACATCACGAGCGAGGATCGCGACCCCGTTAAAGCCCTTCTGCCCGTGCCAGACCGCGCCATATCCCGCCGCTTCGATGTCCGCGATCGGGAAGTTGTCGTCGTCGCACTTCAACTCCTGAAGGCAGACGGCATCGGGCTTCTGCTCGTCCAACCACTCGACCAACCGGGGCAGACGCGCGCGGATGCCGTTCACATTATAGGTCGCGATCTTCATGGCGCTTGCTTAACCGGCACGAGCGGCAAGCGCAAAGCTAGATCGAAAAGCTCGTGCCGCAGCCGCAACCGGACGCGGCGTTGGGATTGACGACCTGAAAGGAAGCGCCGCCCAGCGACTCGACGTAATCGACCGCAGAGCCGCGCAGAAGATCGAGGCTGACCGGATCGACCACGAGGGTCACCCCATCCCGGCTGGCCGCAATGTCGTCGGCCTCCACCGCCTCGGCAAGAGCGAAGCGATATTGGAAACCCGCACAACCGCCGCCGTCGACGGCGAGGCGCAGAATGGCGGGCTTGTCCTGCCGCTGCGCGATGGCCGCAACGCGGGCCGCCGCGGACGGCGTCAGGGAAATTTCGGGCGTTCCGGTCATGATCCCAAGATAAGGCATGAAAGGGTGGCTCACAAGCGGCCCGGCGCTTGTCAGACTCTCTCGCAAGCGGCATAGGGGCGGCATTCCAAAACAGGAGCGCTCACGCATGAAGGTTCGCGTCTACGTCACGCTGAAAAACGGCGTTCTCGATCCGCAGGGCAAGGCCATTCACCACGCCCTTGAAGGCCTGGGCTTTTCCGGCGTCAACGATGTGCGCCAGGGCAAGATGATCGAACTGGACGTGGACGACGCCGTTTCGGACGGCGACATCGAGGGGATGTGCAAAAAGCTCCTCGCCAACACCGTCATCGAAAATTTCCGCATCGAACGCCAGGCGGCCTGAAGGAACCAAGCCCCATGAAAAGCGCCGTCATCGTCTTTCCAGGCTCCAATTGCGACCGCGACCTCCAGGTCGCGCTGCGCGAGGTGAGCGGGCACGAACCGGCGATGATCTGGCACAGGGAAACGGCGCTTCCCGCTGGGCTCGACCTGATCGCCGTGCCGGGCGGCTTTTCCTATGGCGACTATCTCCGCTCCGGCGCGATGGCCGCCAATTCGCCGGTCATGCGCGCGGTGAAGGATGCGGCGGACAAGGGCGTCTCCGTCCTCGGCATCTGCAACGGCTTCCAGATCCTGACCGAAGCCGGAATGCTGCCAGGCGCATTGATGCGCAACGCCAACCTGTCCTTCGTCTGCCGCGACGTGAATTTGAAGGTCGAGAACAGCCAATCTGCCTTCACCAGCCGTTACGAAGCGGGGGAAGAGATCGTGATCCCCGTCGCGCATCACGATGGCAATTACACGGCGGATGACGATGTATTGGACCGCCTGGAAGGCGAAGGCCGCGTCGCCTTCCGTTACAATTGCACGGTCAACGGCTCCAAGCGCGACATTGCGGGCATCCTCAACGAGGCGGGCAACGTCCTTGGCATGATGCCGCACCCCGAACGGATGATCGAACCCGCCCATGGCCGCACCGACGGCCGCCGCCTGTTCGAAGGTCTCGTGGAGAGCCTCGCCTGACATGCCGATCAGGGCGGAGAGCTGCGCCGACTGCCCTGTTCGCGATTCGGCTATCTGCGCGGCGCTCGACGCACAGGAATTGGCCGAGCTTGCCGCCATTGGCCAAACTCGCGATTTCAAGAAAGGCGACACGATCTTCGCTTTGCGGGAGGATCATTATGTCTGCGCGACCATCGTTTCCGGCGCGGCCAAGGTGGCGTCGATCGACGCGAACGGCATAGAGCGGATCGTCGCGCTCCTCCATCCAGCCGGCTTTCTCGGCCAGCTTTTCGCAACTACCACGCAGCATGAGGTGACGGCCATTGCGGACAGCCGCTTATGCTTGTTCCCCAAGGGCGGTTTCGAGCGCGTCATGGAACGTCATCCAGCGCTCACCCGCTCAATTCTCGAGCGGACTTATGCCGAGCTCGACAGGTCTCGCGCCCTCACCGATCTAATCGGGCGGCGCGATGTGAAGGCGCGGCTCGCAGGATTGTTGCTGGCGCTAGCGCGCGCCGCCTCTCCTTCTCCGTGCGGCAATGCGGCTGAGTTTGATCTGCCGCTCTCCCGCGAGGAAATGGCGAGCCTGATCGGCACCACCATCGAGACCGTAAGCCGTCGCCTGACCAGCATGGAACAAGACGGCATCATCGCGCGGAAAGGTGCCCGCGGATTGATCATCCGCGACACCCCTTCCCTCATGCGCCTCGCGGCCTGATCGTCAAAGCGTTGCCTTGACGATGGCGAAGGCCATGGCGAGGCCGACCATCAGCGCGGGCAGCACCACGATTTGGGCAAGCGCCTGTCCCGCGGTAAATTTGCCTGTGATACATTCGATGCCCTCGTCCATGAATTCGGCCCAGCTCTGCTTGCGAAGCCCGTCATCCGGTGCAACCCGGCTCCACCAGGCGGGGGTTACGAAGAGCGAAAGAATGCCGATGACGACGATGGCCGCGGGCACTTTCATGTCATTCCCCATGAAGGCGGTCATCAATATGCCGGCGAAGGAAAGATAGGCACCAAGCAGCATGGCGTGGACCGCCGGGTGGATGTCGAACGGACGCTCTCCCCGGTTCCTTTGGCCGGCGACCGGAACGATATTGGCATTTTCACGGAGCCGGGCGGCTGGCTGATGGACCGACATGGCAAACTCCTTCTCTTCTGATGAGCAGGAATTACCCTTGCCGCCGGCCTTGCGCTTTGACGGGCGTCAAAATCCGCGACTGGCCGCTTCGTGTCTAGCCTTTCCAATAATTTGCGATCGCCGGGCCGTGCAGGGACGTCAGAGCGCCGTCTTGAACGGCGTGAAGTCGGTCGCTTCGTCGTAAATGTCGATGCCTTCGCGCTTCTTCAGCCAGCCGACGACGGCATAAGTGAAGGGCGTCAGCAGCGCCTCCCAACCCACTTTCAGCGCGAATTGGGTGAGGAGGACGATGACGAGCGTCCCGTTATCCCAAACGCCGTAGAAAGCGAGCGGATAGAATATGATGCTGTCGATCCCCTGCCCCACCACCGTCGAGCCGATCGTGCGGGTCCAAAGATGCCGCCCCTTCGTCCACACCTTCATGCGCGCAAGCACGTAGGAATTGGCGAACTCCCCCGCCCAAAACGCAACGATCGAAGCGAGGACGATGCGCGGCACCTGTCCGAACACTTGCTCATAAGCCGCCTGCCCCTGCCAGCTCGCGGCGGGAGGCAAGGCGACAACGATGGCGGCCATAGCCGCCATGAACAAAAGAGCCGCAAAGCCCGCCCAGATGCACCGCCGCGCGCGCGCATAGCCGTAGACTTCGGTCAGCACGTCGCCGATGACGTAGGAAATCGGGAAGAACAAGATGCCCGCGCCGAACGGCCATTCCCCCACCCCGGGCAGATCGATCACCGCCACCTTGCCCGCGCCAAGCACGTTGGAGAGGAGAAGGATGGTGACGAATGCCGCCATCACGAAATCGAAACTGCGCAAATTGCGCCCGCTGACGGCACCGCTGTCGACCGCCTGAATATCGCCCCCATTCATGCCTGTTCGATTAGCGCAGTTTCGCTCCGTCGCAAAGCACGCTAGAGCAGCCGCAACGCGCCCGTAGCTCAGTTGGATAGAGCACGAGCCTTCTAAGCTTGGGGCCGCAGGTTCGAATCCTGCCGGGCGCGCCACCCATTATTATGGCGCTAACGCATTCAAGACCTGAATTCGGTCGTGCGCTGACCCGGGCCAACGTTATCCGCTCGCGCTCAACAATTCCCGCCGCTGTCAGAACGTGGCGGCTAAGCCGACATGTCCCCGGGATTTATCGCCGTTATTGATGCTTTCGCTGATCTGAAAACCCCAAGAAGCGCGCAGCGACAGGTGGCGACCAATGCCGACATCGATTCCGGCACCGGCGCTCATGACGTCGTTCCAACTTTGCTCTCCCGCGAGCCGGGAACGGTTGCCGAAGACCGCGGTGTCGAGAAACAGGTAGGGGCGCAACCGCGTCTGGCGTCTTTCGAGCATCGGAGTGCCGAGTTCGTTCCGCAACACGAAGCCGCGATCGCCGTAAAAGCGGCCCTCGTCGAAGCCCCGGACGCTGCTCCAGCCGCCGACCGAAAGCTGCTCCGAACCGACGAGCGCCGCCGTCGAGAGCTGCGCCCGCAGCGCGTTCGTCAGGGTGAAGCCGGCGGGAAGCCGCGTCTGCCGGTCCAGGCTCAGGCGCAGCACCGCGTAAGTGGCATCCGCGCCGACCCGGGTGGCGGCGAATGTTTCGTCATTGTTGCGGCCGGTCAGCCCGCCGGGGCTGAGAGTGAGGTTCGCGCCGACCGCCGTGCCGCCGCGATTGTCCTCGAACTGGCCGCGCCAGCCGATCGTCGCCTGGGCGACGTCGACCGTATTGTCGTTGAGCGGCAGATCGGCGAAACGGAAGTTGTTGTTCGATTGCTTGAATTCGAACCCGACAATCAGCACCTGGCCGCGCGGCAGCGGCACTTCGTAATTGGCCGCCGCCGACCAGGAATAGCCGTCGAGCGTGAACGGATCGGGCAGATCGCCCTTGATGTCGGCATAGCTCGCCGAAACATTCAGAATGTGCCGCCACGGCAGGAAGCTCTGAAAGCCGAGCGAATGCGCCACAGTCTTCTCGAAATCCGGACTCGCGGAAAGCTGGTAGCTCAGGATGTCGCCGCGTCCGAAGGCATTGCCCCAGGTGAAGGCGGCCCCGACGCGCAGCGGATCGGTCTGATCGGTGCCGGTGTCATCGAGGGTCGCGCTCACCGACCAGGGGCGCTTTTCCTCCACCGCCAGCGTCAGATCGACGGTGCCGAACGATCCGCCGGGCGCCGCGACGACGTTCGCCTCGCGGAAGGAATTGCGGTTGATCCAGGCGATGTCGGCATCGAGCCGCGCCTTGTCCACCGGCTCGCCCGGCGGCTGCGTCATGGCGTTGCGATAGCCTGCCTCGTTGAACTTTTTGGCCCCGACGACGCGAAGGTCGCCCATCCGCCCTTCGACGACAAGCAGCTGGACCACGCCATTCGCGGCATTCTGGTCGGGCAGCGCTGCGATGGCGAACGGCTGCGGACTGGCGGCGATCGCCGCGTTCGCGGCATTGACCATTTCAGCCAGCGTGGCGCTGTCCAGATTGCGCCCGACATAGGGTTCGAGAGCGGCCTTCAGCCGGTCGCCGGCCGGCGGCGGCAGACGGCTGGCATCGACGCCTGTAACCGGGCCGGTCCACCCGGTCACAGCCGCCTGCGCGGGATCGGGAAGCATGACGATGCCACCTATGGCTTCGACAGCCGGATCCCCAGTGGGGTCAGCAGGCGTCGCCACGTTAGCGGCGGAAGCGGCCACGCCATGTCCGTTCTCCTTAACGCGCTCGGCGGATTCAGCCGGTGTTGTGGAAATAGCGGCGAAGGTCAGCAAGGAAGACAACATCATGTTCACTGTCTCTGCCCTACTATCTTGGAGAGATAATCGCCAAGAACCGCAGTGGTTATTTCCGAAGCCTTTGGCGGATTGAGCAGCAGGTCGCTCAATCGCGCTTCAACCGCACGTTGGCGTTCTTCGAGGCCACTCGGGCTTATATCGGTCAGGCCGATCAGGCCGACCAAGGGAGAGTTCTGCTGACGGGTATCCCGTGCAGCATATATGGCCTGCAGCTCTTTCTGAGCATCTTTAATCGCTTCCTGCCGCGCTCCCTCGGCGAGATAAGCAATGAAGTCTGCCTCCTGCTGTGTTCGTGCGGACATCGGCTTCTTGAGGATGGAACTGATCACATTCTTGCCTTCCGTCACGGGCCAATCCCTACGCCCTTGGTCAAGCATCTCATTGATTGCAGCCGGGGTCGCATACGAAAATGTCGCCGAAAGACTTTGCCGGGCCAGCTCCTCATCCCATGGCCGAATCAAGCCGATTGGCAGGCCCCATTGACCGAGCTTAGTCTGTCGATAGCGCCGCATGGACTCGGCGACGGCGAGGGCAGTGTCGCGCTGCCTGCTGAGCCAGTCATTGACATAGGCGAGTACATCCTGATCGATGGACGGCGGCGAACATTGCCTTCCCAGCGCTAGGCACTGGGTCACATAAAGCTCGGTGAGTTGATCGGCGGTAACCCGGTAGGCACTCAACAGGCCGGGCATCTGATCGAACGGGTATTTAGGCCCCGTCTGATCGATCAACACCGTCACCTTTAGATCGCCCATCGGCGTCCTGTTGATACTATTTTCGTCCATCACGACGATCGTCACTGGCGGCGGTGGCGGCGGTGGCGGAGGCACATAGGTAGCCGATATCGTCACGTTGCGCGTCGTCGCCGGCGCTCCCGAATTTACGGCATTATTGGCCGTCTGCCCGCTCGGCAGCCCGTTACCCCGCGGCGGCGGCGGTGGCGGCGGCGGCGGCGGCGGCGGCGGCGGCGGCGGCG